>SLRI01000527.1 GCA_007131045.1 Rhodospirillales bacterium | reverse complement strand
TCGGGCACCAGGTCGTGCAGGCGGACGTAGTCCTGGGTCAGCGAGGCGAAGAGGGTCATCGCGGCACCGAGGCCGACCGAGCCCGTGGAGAAGTCGACGGGTGCGTTGTCCTTGGTCCGCGACGGGTAGGACTGGGCCCCGCCCAGGGCCCTGAAGTTCTCCATCGCCGCCCGGTTCTGTTCGCCCAGGAGATAGTGGGCGGCGTGCATGATCGGGCTCGCGTGCGGCTTGACCGCGATCCGGTCGCCGGGCCGCAGCACGTCGAAATAGAGCGCGGTCATGATGGTCGCGACCGAGGCGCAGGAGGCCTGATGGCCGCCGACCTTGAGCTTGTCGCGGCTGGGGCGCAGGTGGTTGGCGTTGTGGATGGTCCAGGCGGCCAGCCAGAGGAGCTTTTTTTCGATCAGGGCGAGCATCCGGCGGCGCTCCGGGTCGGCGGAGAGGGTATCCGGGCTCACGGGCTCTAGGGCTTGCATTTCCGTCTCGTTGGTTGGGCTCGAAGCAGCGCAAAAGGTCGCACTAACGGGGTGCGCGGGCAAGCACCGGCTGCTAATGAGCCTCCGGGTTGTCCGAGACGAGCGGAGGAACGATGGCAGGTGATGCGGGTGGCGGGGCCGAAGCGCTGCCGGAAACGGCCAAGCGGCAGGTGTTGGACGTGGTGCCGGTGCTGCCGTTCCAGGACGAGCCGGCGACCTTCGTGGTGGTGATGCAGGAGCTCGCCGACGCGCACGCCCTGGACGACGAGGAATGAGTGCGGCCGAACTGCTCGAGGGCGATCTCTTCGCCGCGGCCGAGGCGTTGCGGCGGGGCGAGGTCACCAGCGTCGAGCTGACCACGGCCGCGCTCGAGGCGCTTGGCACGCACGCGCCGGCCTTGAACGCCCTGGTCGAGCTCTGGGACGACGAGGCCCTGGCCACGGCCGAGCGGATCGACGGCGAGCGCCAGGGTGGGGCGGCGCTGGGGCCTCTGGCTGGCGTGCCGCTGGCGCACAAGGACATGTTCTACCGGGCCGGCAAGGCTTGCGCTTCCGGCAGCACGGTGCGCGGCGACTTCGTGCCGACCGTGACCGCCTCGGTGATCGAGCGGCTGGATGCGGCGGGCGTGGTCGATCTCGGAAGGCTCAACATGGTCGAGTTCGCGCTCGGCCTGACCGGGCACAACGACATCACCGGCCATCCGAAAAACCCCTGGAATCTCGACCATATCACCGGCGGCTCGTCGAGCGGGCCGGTGGCCTCGATCGCCGCCCGGCTGAACTTCGCGGCGCTGGGCTCGGATACCGGTGGTTCGATCCGGGTGCCGGCGGCGTGCGTCGGGATCACCGGGCTCAAGCCCACCTACGGCCGGGTCAGCCGGGCCGGTGCGTTGCCCTTGTCGCACACCCTCGATCATGTCGGGCCGCTGGCGCGCAGTGCGCGGGATCTGGCCTTGCTCATGGAGGTGATCGCCGGCCCGGATCCGCGCGATCCGACGGCCGTCGATCGGCCGGTGCCGCCCTACCTGGCGCTGCTCGACCGGCCGCTCGGCGGGATGCGGCTGGCGGTCGGCGAGGCGCCCTTCGAGATCCCGCTCTCGGCCGAGGTCGCCGGGCTCTATGACCGGGCGGTCGAGCGGTTGTCGGCGGTCGACGCCGTGGCCTCGCGCATCACCCTGCCGCCGATCGAGCCGTTGAACGCGCTCCGCCGGGTGATCATGCTCTCCGAGGTCGCGACCCGGCACGAGGACTTCGTGGCCGAGAAGCGGGGGGAGTACAACGCCTATACCCTGGCCCGGCTGGAGCCCGGCTACGAGGTGGCGGCCACGGCCTATCTCCGGGCGGTGACCTATCGGGCCGAGGCGCTCCGGCGGTTCTGCGCCGAGGTGTTCGCTGCGGCCGACGTCCTGGTGCTGCCGGCGCTGGCCGAGCCGATTGCCAAGCTCGATGCGGCGGGTTCGGCGGATACGGCGGCCTATGTCCGGCTGGTCAACGGGATGGGGCATTTCATCTGCCCGTTCAATTATCTCGGGCTGCCGGCCTTGACCCTGCCGATCGGGCGGACGCAGAACGGGTTGCCGATGGCCATTCAGCTGGTGGCCCCACCGTTCGCCGAGGCCAGGCTGTTGCGCCTCGCGCACCATCTCGAGCGCGAGGCCGATTTTCGGCTCGGCCCGCCGCCTTTTCCATCCTAGGGGATCTGCTCGATGTCGTCTGCCGAGCCGAACGTCGTTCTTCTGGTCGAGCTCGAGATCGCCGAGGGCTCGATGGCGCGGTTCTTGGACCTCGCAGCTGAGCATGCGCGGATCACGCTCGCCGAGGAGCCCGGCTGCCTGGTCTTCGACGTCGTGCAGGAGGACGACAGCCGGGTCGTGCTCTACGAGGTCTATCGCGACCGCGCCGCGCTCGAGGCCCACGCCGCCCGGCCGCAATTGGCCCGCTTCAAGGAGCAGACGGCCGACATGGTGACCGGCCGGCGGCGGCGCGAGCTGCGTCGCGCCGGGCGGCTGGCGGGCAAGGGCCGGGTGCTCTGCACCATTCCGGTCTTGAGCGAGCGCCGGCATCTGCTGCAGCCCCTGGTCGATGCCGGCTTCGAGGTGGTCTTCAACGAGACCGGCCGCAGCTTCGATGCGGCGGGGCTGATCGAGGCCGTTCCGGGTGCCGTCGCCACCATCGCCAGCATCGAGCCCTATAATGCCCGGACCCTGGCGGCGGCCAAGGATCTCAGGATCGTTGCCCGGCTCGGGGTCGGCTACGACCAGGTCGATGTCGCGGCCTGCACCGAGGCCGGCGTCGCCGTGGCCATGGCGTTCGGGACCAATCACGAGGCGGTGGCGGACCACACGCTGGCGCTGATCGCCGCACTGGCCTCGCGGATCACCGACTACGACCGGCGGGTGCGCGACGGCGGCTGGGGCAGTCTCTACCACGGCCGGCTGCACGGCACGACGGTCGGGCTCATCGGCTTCGGGCGGATCGGCCGGGCCGTCGCCAAGCGCTGCCAGGGTTTTGCGATGCGGGTCCTGGTCTACGATCCCTATGTCGAGGCCAGCGCGATCGAGCATCTGGGCTGTGAGCCAGTGGCTTTCGAGGCGTTGCTCGAGGATTCCGATTTCGTCTCGGTGCACGCCCCGGCGATGCCCTCGACCCGGCATCTGGTGAACGAGGCGGCGTTCGAGCGGATGAAGCCCTCGGCTTTCGTCGTCAACACGGCGCGCGGACCGCTGATCGACGAGGCGGCCCTGGCCCGGGCGCTCGAGGCCGGGAGCATCGCAGGCGCCGGGCTCGACGTCTTCGAGGTGGAGCCGCTGCCGATGGACTCGCCGCTCCGGCGAATGGACAATGTCGTTCTCTCTCCCCATGTAGCAGGCTTGAGCGACGGCGCGGTCGCGGCCATGGCCGAGAAGTGTGTCGACAGTATCCTGACCTATCTCGCCGGCCGGCCGCTGGAGTCCGGCCTGATCCTCAACCCCGAGGTGGTGGCGTGACGGCCGCCTCATGACGATCGACGTGATGAAAGACGAGCGCAAAACGCATATCGACAAGGCCGGCACCGGGCGGCCCGTGCCGATTCACGGCCCCGAGGCTTTCGCCGCGATGCGCAAGGCCGGCCAATTGGCGGCGATGACCCTCGATCACATCACGCCCCTGGTCGAGGTCGGGGTGGCGACGGGTGCCTTGGACCGGTTGATCGAGCAGTTCATGCGCGATCACGGCGGCGTGCCGGCGACGCTCGGCTATCGCGGCTACACCAAGAGCTCCTGCATCTCGGTCAACCACGTCGTCAATCACGGCATCCCCTCCGACGACAAGCGGCTGGCCGACGGCGACATCCTCAATATCGACGTCACGGTGATCCTGGGTGGCTACTACGGCGACACCAGCCGGATGTTCGCGGTGGGCGACAAGGTGCCGGTCAAGGGGCAAAAGCTGATCGACGTCACCTTCGATGCGATGTGGGCCGGGATCGAGGCGGTGCGCCCCGGGGCGACGCTGGGTGACGTCGGCCATGCGATCCAGGTGGTGGCGGAAGGGGCGCGGTTTTCGGTGGTCCGCGATTTCGTCGGCCACGGCATCGGCAAGGTGTTCCACGACGCGCCCGAGGTCCGCCACTACGGCAAGCCCGGCGACGGGCTGGTCCTGGCGCCGGGCATGCTGTTCACCATCGAGCCGATGATCAATGCCGGCGGCCACAAGGTGAAGATCCTCAAGGACGGCTGGACCACGGTGACCCGCGACCGCTCCTTGTCGGCGCAGTTCGAGCACACGGTAGGGGTGACCGAGGACGGCTGCGAGGTGTTCACCCGTTCGCCCGAGGGGTACGAGAAGCCGCCTTATGCGGTGGGGGCAGAATAGATTGGTATTGCTGGATCAGCTTTTACGCTCGTTACAAATGCCGCTTCCAATCCTGGCGATTGTGGAGCACTCGCAGAATCAGGATGCCGTCCTGCTCGATTCTGTAGAAAATGAGGTGGACACCGTAGTGATGCAATCTCACAGTTGGTCGGAACTCTGATCGCTCAGGTGCCATCTTGGGGTTCAGCGCTAACAGTTCGAACGTGTCGACCAGCCGATGATGATAGCGCTCAGCCTGAGCAACGCCGAAATCTAGTGCACCTCTACTGTAGATTTCGATGATATCGCGGTCGGCGCGGTTGGTCGTTCTATAGTTCGACCCGTGCCTATCCGCTTAACGCCCATACCCACAACATGTAGGATGCTGCCACTCTCCCGAATATAACCCCGCCCTGGTCGGCGCAGTCGTGTCCCCGGCGATCCCAAGGAGCGACCGGAAGGCATTGAATGGGTAAAAACGGCGATTGAAGCGGAACGTGAACTCGTTGAGGTATGCCTGGAGGTGCTTGGCGCTGACGCCGTGGTGAATACCGTTCAACCAAGTTTTCCCTCCTATCCGCTTTACGCCCACCCTAGATGTAGTGGGTGTGGGTGTCAAGCGGATAGGCACGGTTCGACCTTGTCACGTGCTGCTTCTGCTGCCGCTCGTGCTGACTTGAGCAATTGCTCGGGGGTCCGATCGCTGATGCCGCTTTCGATGCCTTCTGTGATCAGCTTCTGCATTTCCTCATG
>SLRI01000248.1 GCA_007131045.1 Rhodospirillales bacterium | reverse complement strand
GCAGCAACCCGGTCGGCACCGGCCCCTATAAGCTGGCCGAGTATCGCCCGGACGATCGGATGATCCTGGAGCGCCACGACGACTATTGGGGTTGGCCCGACGAGGCGAATATCGACCGGCTGATCACCCGCCAGATCCCCGAGGAGTCGACGGCCCTTGCCGAGCTGCTCGACGGCCGCGCCGCCTTCCCCTGGTCGGCGGCGGAGAACACGCCGCAGACCGACATGTGGGCGGTCAGCGACCGGCGGCAGACCAACTCGACCCACTGGCTGCACGACGAGTTCGAGGAGATCTACGCCCAGATCATGACCGAGATGGACGACGAGAAGCGGCAGCAGCTCAACTACCGTGCCCAGGAGATTCTCCACGAGGATCCGCCGTGGGTCTATCTCTACCTGCCGCCGATCACCATGGGCGTGCGGGAACGGATCGGCGGCTACTATCCCGATCCCTCGATACTGCTCGAGGACTGGGCGTCGATCTATATCGAGGAAGACTACCTGAACTGATCGCCCAGAGGCGTGGCACCGGGGCCGCAGCCTGCCCCGGTGCCGCCAGCCATCGGAACCCGGCCCGTGCAGTACCTGCTCCAGCGCATCGTTCAGGGCGCCGTCGTCATCCTCGCCGCGCTGACGATCTCCTTTCTCTTGATGTTCGTCATCGGCGATCCGGTCTTGATGTATGTCGGGGTCGATGCCGATGCCGCCGTGGTCGAGCGCTACCGTGTCGCCCTGGGCTTCGACCGGCCGCTCTGGCTGCAGTATGTCGAGTTCATGGGCGGGGCGCTGCAGGGCGACTTCGGCACCTCCTACCGCCACCGGACCGACGTCTCGGCGCTGATCCTGGAGCGCCTCGTGCGTTCGGCCGAGCTCGCCGTGCCTGCGATCGTCTTCGCCGTCATCGTCTCGATCCCGGTGGGCGTGCTGAGTGCGATCAAGCGCAACACGGTGATCGACTTCATCGTCCGCACCGTCACGCTGGTCGGCCAGGCCGCGCCCGATTTCTGGGTCGGGCTGATGGCCATCCTCTTCTTCACCAGCTACCTCGGCTGGCTGCCGTCCTCGGGCCGCGCCGATCCGGGATCCTCGCTCTGGGTGCAGGCGCAGCACATCCTGATGCCGATGCTGGTGCTCTCGCTGATGCCCTTGGCCTATCTCACCCGGATGATGCGCTCGACCATCCTCGAGGTGATCTCCGAGGACTACGTCCGCACCGCCCGCGCCAAGGGTCTCTCCGAGCGCCGGGTGATCTTCGTCCATGCGCTCAGGAACGCGCTGATCCCCTATGTCACCCTGCTGGCGCTGCAGTTCGGCTGGATCCTCGCGGGCTCGATGGTGATCGAGAGCGTCTTCGCCTGGCCGGGCTTCGGCCGGCTGCTCATGGATTCGATCCGCATGCTCGACATCCCGGTGGTGGCCGCGGGCTTGAGCGTGGTCGCCGCCATCTATGTCGGCCTCAACCTCCTGGCCGACTTCGTCTACACCTTCCTCGACCCGCGCGTCGTGCACCGCTAGGCGCCGGCGCCACCTTCAACCCTCGAATGACGGAGCTATCCCATGCCCGAAAGAGTAGCGATGATCGGCAGCGGCATCATCGGCCGCGCCTTCGCCATCTGCTTCTCCCGCGGCGGCTACGAGGTCACCCTTTTTGATCCCTTGGACGGTGTGGCCGAGAACGCCCTGCCACGAATCGCCGAGACCGCGGCCGACCTGGAGGAGCAGGGCCTGCTCAACGGCCGGACCGCCGCCGACGTCACCTCGCGGATCAGCGCCGTGGGCTCGATCGCCGAGGCCGTCGAGGGCGCCATCCACGTCCAGGAGAACGCGCCCGAGACGCTGGAGATCAAGCGCGAACTCTTCTTGGAGCTCGACCGGGTGGCGCCCGAGGACGCGGTGCTGGCATCCTCGTCGTCCTCGATCGTCTGCTCGAAGTTCACCGAGGACCTCAACGGCCGGCATCGCTGCATGATCGTCCACCCCACCAACCCGCCCTACGTCGTGCCGATCCTGGAGATCGTCCCGGCACCCTGGACCGAGCCGGCGATGGTGCAAAAGACCCGCGACCGGCTCGAGGCCATGGGCCAGGCGCCGATCACGCTGAAGAAGGAGATCGTGGGCTTCATCATGAACCGGCTGCAGTGCCCGATCCTGCACGAGGCCTTCCGCCTGGTCGCGATGGGCGTGGCCACGCCCGAGGATGTCGACCGGGCGATGTCGGAGGGGATCAGCCAGCGCTGGTCGTTCATCGGCCCGTTCGAGGTGGGCGACCTCAACGCGCCCAACGGCATTCGCGAATACGCCGAGCGCTACGAGCCGATGAACCGCAACATCGCCGAGACCCAGCGCGACCTGGTCCCCTGGGCCGGCCCGCTGATCGACTATATCGAGGAGCGCCGCCGCGCCATCCTGCCCGAGGAAAAGCTGCAGGAACGCCAGCGCTGGCGCGACCGCCGACTGATGGCCCTGGCCGTCCACAAGCAATGGGCGCGCGAGAACATCGGCAAGTAGCCGACGCACCTCGCTGTCGGCGTCGCCGAGCCGCACGGCGACGCCGGCCCCCTCGAACCGGTTGGTGCACCCCCTCGAATCCTTGGCCGGGACAGCAATATCCGACACTATCTCGCACGGTTTTGCAGGCGATCGAAAGTCAGCTCGCGCAGCCGAGAAATGGTCGACCTGCGCCGCGCGACGCATTTGCGCTATCTACCTTTGGTTTAGTGTCTCGTTGCGCATTCTGTACGCCGCTTGAGGCATTGGCCGTCCGTCGCCAAGAAACTGTCGTGATATTCCAGTTGCGCTCCATCAACTGATCGTCAGGCCTCTCACCGTGGCATAAATGACGCAGCCGTGGCTGCCACGGACCGAATGCGGGTATCTGGGGAACCATCTCCTTCTTGATCCCTTTTACAGACGTGAACCTGCTCTCAGGGGGTGAACCTGCCTGGGGACGATGGAAATCAGAAGGAGTTGTTTGATGAACAGGAAGAGCAGCCTGGCGGCGATTGCTGTGGTTCTGCCGCTTTTGGCGGCCTGTGGCACGACGACCGAGGATCGTACGCTCGGCGGGGCGGCGCTCGGCGCCGGTTTCGGCGCATTGATCGGCATCGGAGCTGGCGGAGTCGGCGTGCTGCCGGGCGCCGCCATCGGCGCGGTGGCGGGCTCCACGACCGGTGCCTTGACCGAGCCGGAGCGCGTGAACTTCGGCCGGCCGGTCTGGAAGCAGGAAGACGTCCGTGCAGGTGCTGCCGCGGCCCGCGAAGCAATCACCGACGACGATCCGTCGCCCCAGCCCCGTGCGACCAACTGACGATTCGGGTCTCCACGCTCCCTCTGGGTTCGTGAGCCTCAGCAGGCGCTCGCGACAGACAAGGTGGGCAGCCAGAGCCGTGGCTGCCCACCGCCACTGACCAAAAGTAAAGGAGGGGCGCGGGGAGGCCCTACCTCCCCGCCTCTTTACTCTTGCTTTTCAACCAGCTTCGGCCGCTCGGCCAATAGATTGGTGAGCCAGTCCGGGTCCATCTCCGGCACCGAGGCGAGGAGCTTTTCGGTGTAGTCGTGGTGTGGGGGGGTGAACATTTCGTCCTTGGGGCCGTGCTCGACGACCTGGCCCTGGAGCATGACGACGACCTCGTCGGCGATCGCCCGGACCGTCCCGATGTCGTGGGTGATGAACATGTAGGCGAGGCCGAGCTCGTCCTGGAGGCGTTGCAGGAGCTTGAGGATTTCCTCGGCCACCAGCTGGTCGAGGGCCGAGGTGACCTCGTCGCAGATGATCAGCTCGGGCTCGGCGGCAAGGGCCCTCGCGATGCAGATGCGCTGCTTCTGGCCGCCGGAGAGTTCGGTCGGCAGGCGGTCGATATAGTCGTCGGGGTCGAGCTCGATCAGATGGATGAGCTCGCGGATGCGCTCGTCGAGGCGCTTGCCGGAGAGGCCGAGGTAGAAGGCGGCCGGCCTGCCGATGACCTGGCGGATGGTCTGGCGCGGGTTCAGGGCGGTGTCCGGCATCTGGTAGATCATCTGGATCTGCCGGAGCTGGTCCTTCGTGCGGCTGCGATAGTCCGCGGGCAGGGGCTCGCCCTTGGCCAGGATGCGGCCTTCGGTCGGCGGCAGGAGGCCGGTGATGACGCGCGCCGCCGTGCTCTTGCCCGAGCCGGATTCGCCGACCACGGCCACGGTCCGCTGGCGGTGCAGCGCGAAGCTGACCTTGTCCAGGACCTTGACCGGGCCGTAGGCGGCGGAGACCTGCTGCAGCTCGACCAGCGGCACCTCAGCCGATGCTTCGGCCGCCTGGGGCTTCCTGAAGCTGCGGACACGCAGGAGGTCTTGGGTATAGGTCTCCTTCGGGCTCGCGAGCAGCTGCCTCGTCTCGCCCAATTCCACCATGTCGCCATGGCGGAGCACCATGATGCTGTCCGCCATCTGTGCCACCACGGCGAGGTCGTGGGTGATGTAGAGGGCGGCCGTGCCGAACTGCTCGACGACGTCGCGAATCGCGGCCAGGACCTCGATCTGGGTGGTGACATCCAAGGCCGTGGTCGGCTCGTCGAAGACGATGAGATCGGGCCTGCAGGACATCGCCATGGCGGTCATGGCGCGCTGCAGCTGGCCGCCCGAGACCTGGTGCGGGTAGCGGAAGCCGATGCTCTCGGGCTCGGGCAGGCGCAGCCGGGCGAACAGCTCCTTGCCATAAGCCTCGCTCTCCCGCCGGCCGGCCAGTCCGTGCTCGAGCGGCGCCTCGCAGAACTGGTCGATGATCCGGTGCGCCGGGTTGAAGGCCGCAGCCGCACTCTGTGCCACGTAGGCGATGCGCGAGCCCCTGAGCCGCCGCTTCTGCCGCTCGGATGCCCGCATCAGATCGATGCCGTCGAAGCGGATCTCGCCGCCCGAGAGCCGGCAGCCGTCGCGGGCGAAGCCCATCGCCGCGAGGCCAATGGTCGACTTGCCGGCCCCCGATTCGCCGATCAGGCCCATCACCTCGCCCTTGTGCAGGGTGAGGTCGATGCCGTGGACGATCTCGCTCCAGGTCTCGCCGACCCGGGCCTCGATCTCGAGGCCCTTCATCTCGAGCAATACT
>SLRI01000224.1 GCA_007131045.1 Rhodospirillales bacterium | reverse complement strand
CTCGCTCCCGGTGGCCGGTCTCGGGGCCGCCTCGATGGTGGCCGGACACTAGCCCGAATGACGGCCCGGCGGGAAGATGCCATGCGCTGGACCGACCCGGCCGCCGCCCGCTACGATCGACACGGCAGACAGAAAGGATGACGGATGACGATCGTGGATTGCGTGCTCGACGCCCGGGCCCGGGTCGGCGAGGGGGCGATGTGGGACGAGCGGGCGGGCCGGCTCTGGTGGGTCGATATCGATGCCGGCACGCTGCACCGCTTCGATCCCGAGAGCGGCACCGACCAGGCCTGGCCGATGCCGTCGAAGATCGGCTGCTTCGTTTTTCGCGAGGCCGGCGGCCACGTCGTCGCCCTCGAGAACGGCTTCGCCTTCTTCGACCCCGCGAGCGGGGCGCTAGAGCCGATCGCCGACCCGGAGCCGGATCTCCCGGACAACCGCTTCAACGACGGCACCCCCGATCCCGCCGGGCGGTTCGTCGCCGGCACCATGCCGATGGGCGAGCGACTGCCCGTGGCATCGATCTGGCGGCTCGACGCGGATCGCTCGGTCACCCGGCTGGTGGACGGGCTCAGGGTCAGCAACGGCATGGCCTTCAGCCCCGACGGCAAGACCTTCTACTGGTCCGATTCCGAGGCCTCGGTGCAGACCATCTGGCAGGCAGGATACGATCCGGCCACCGGGGCCCTGGCCGAGCGACGGGTCTTCGCCACCACCTTCGAGCTCGCCGGCCGACCCGATGGCGGCACCATCGACGCCGACGGCTGCTACTGGATGGCCGGCGTCGGCGGCTGGCAGCTGGTCCGCTTCACGCCCCGGGGCGAGGTCGACCAGGTGATCGAGATGCCGGTCGAAAAGCCGACCAAGATCGCCTTCGGCGGCAGCGATCTCTCGACCCTCTACGTCACCAGCATCGGTGGCGGGCTGACGGCCGGGCGCGAGGCCCGGCAACCGCATGCCGGCGGGCTCTTCGCGCTGCGCGTCCCGGGGGTCCAGGGCCTGCCGGTCCGCCGCTTTGCCGGCTGAGCGACGCGGGCCCAGGCCGGCCAGGCCACCGACCCCGGAGCGGCTGCGCCGTCGCGCGCTCTTCTACCTCGAACGCTTCGCCGCCAGCCGGGCGCGGCTGCGCCTGGTGCTGCGCCGCCGGGCGTTGCGCGACGCCGCCGCGCTCGAACTGCCGGCCCTGCCGATCACCACGGCGATCGAGACCCTGCTCGACGACCTCGAGCGGCTGGGCCTGCTCGACGACCGGGCCTATGCGGCCGGCCGCGCCCGCAGCCTCGCCGCCAAGGGCCGCCCGCCCCGGCGCATTGCCCAGGAATTGCAGGCCAGGGGCGTCGAGCGGGAGCTGATCGAGACGGCGATCGACGAGCTCGCTTTCGAACGCGGAACCACGGCAGCCGCGCTCGAGCTCGACGCCGCCATCGCCTTCGCCCGGCGCCGCCGGCTCGGCCCGTTCGGCCCCGGGGACGAGACGGCGAAGCCGGCCGAGAAGGCACTGGCCGCCTTCGCCCGCGCCGGCTTCACCCTCGATACCGCGCGGCGCGTGCTGACCGCGTCGGTAGAAGAGCTCGAGCAGCTCGGCGCAGACGGCCGGACGAATGGTTAATGCGTATTTTAATACGCCGGAATAGTGTCGGCGACGAAAAAATAACGCTTAAAGTGAGCAGAAATCTTTTTTTAACTTTTTGAGACGATGATTGTTGGGCGCGACAATCGACGGCCTATCGGTAGATGCGAGCCACCGGCTGCCGGCGGCCGCCGAGCGGTGTCCTGTGCTCTCGCGGCGCGCTCGATCAAATGACAGAGGAGAATTTTGAATGCTGCGTTCGCGACGCTTGTTTCTCCGCGGCTCGACGGCATCACTGGCCCTGCTGCTGTTGCTCGGCAAGGCCGGCCGACAGGCGCACAGCAAGGACGACATCATCGTGACCGCGGACGGCTGGGTATTGCGGCGGAGCGATCTGGAGCTCGTCCAATGATTTTCGATGCCGAGGCCCTACCCGATGATTGGTTCGACGAACGTCGCTTCGACGTCTGCGTCATCGGCAGCGGCCCCGCCGGCCTGACCTTGGCGCGCAAGCTGGCGGCCGAAGGCAAGCGTGTGGCCCTGATGGAAGGCGGCGGCACCGAGATCAGCTGGGATTCCGAGGAGCTCTACGAGGGCGACACCGTGGGCGCCGACTACTGGCCGCTGACCGCCGCCCGCAAGCGCTTCTTCGGCGGCTCGTCCAATTGCTGGTCGGGCGTCTGTCTCGAATTGGACGCCCACGACTTCGAGAAGCTGCCGCATCATCCGTGGAGCGGCTGGCCGATCGCCAAGACCGATCTCGATCCCTACCGCGAGGAAACCGATGCGATCCTGGTCCTGCCGCCCGAAAGGGCGCCGCCGCACACCCTTTTCCCGAACGGTACCGAGCGGTTCATCCAGTTCGATCTGCGCCAGAGCAGCGGCGTGCTGCTCGGCGAGCGCTATCGCGACGAGATCGAAGCCTCGCCGAACCTCGAGCTCTACCTCCACGCCAATCTGGTCGATCTCCGGCTCGACGACCGGCTGCAGCGGGTGACCACGGGCGTCTTTCGCCGCTTCGAGCGCCCCGAGCCGTTCAGCGTCAGGGCCGACGTCTTCGCGCTCTGCCTCGGCGGGCTGGAGAACCCGCGCTTCCTCTTGAACGCCAGTAGCCAGCTGCCGTTCGGCATCGGCAACCAGCACGATCTCGTCGGCCGCTTCTTCAGCGAGCATCCGCACCAGGAGGTCGGCACCGTGCTGCTCGCCGAGCCGATGCGCAATCGCGAGGTCTACGCGCCTGCGCCCGACTTCATCAAGCAAGCCGAGATCTTGAACATCGCCCTTCTCTGCACCCCCGAGACCCGGCAGTACGCCCTGCCCAACGAGCTCGTGCGCAGCGCCGCCTGCCGGGCGGACTTCCTGCGCCGCCTCACCGAGGCGCTGCACGGGATGCCCCTGGTCTGCAGCGAAGGCGGCATCCAGGCCTATTTCGAGCAATGGCGGCAGCCCGAGCAGATGCTCACCGCGCGCCTCGACATCGCCGCCGAGCAGGCGCTCAATCCGTCGAGCCGGGTGCGGCTGGGCGAGGAGACCGACCGCTTCGGGCAGCGGCGAATAGCGCTCGACTGGCGCTTCAGCGAAATCGATTTCCACACCGTGCGAACCGCCGCCCTGGCCTTCGGCCGGCTGCTGGCCGAGCGCGACGTCGGCCGGCTCAAGCTCGCCGACTGGCTGCTCGACGAGAGCGGCGCCTTTCCCGGCCCCGACGAGGCCCGGGCCGGCGGCCCGCACCACATGTGCACCACCCGGATGAGCGACGATCCGCGGCGCGGCGTGGTCGACCGCAACTGCCGGGTGCACGGCATGGACAACCTTTATATCGGCGGCAGCAGCGTCTTCGCCACCGGCGGCCACGCCAACCCGACCTACACCATCGTCCAGCTCGCGCTGCGCCTCGCCGACCACCTCGCCATCACCGCCTGAAGCGGCCGCCACGTCACCCTCCGGACCGAGCACGCCCGGTCACTCGCCCGGTCACACGAACGTGTGCCGGCGTCACTCCACGCGGCGGAACCGAACCGCTAACCTCGGCGCTTTAAGAGTGACCGGCCGGTGTTCGACCGGGCGGTGTCGCCACACGACGCGGAGAGCACGAATGAGCAAGATCAGGCAGCCACACGACCGACGGCAGTTTCTCGGCCTCGCTGGTGCGGCGCCACTGGCGCTCCTGGCCGGGCGCCGTGCCGCGGCCCAGGACATCCTCGACCCGAACGACCCGCAAGCCCAGTCGCTCGGCTATGTCGAGGACGCAGCCGACGTCGACACCGACCGCTTCGGCAGCTACGAGCCGGGGCAGACCTGCGCCAACTGCACCCATTTCCAGGGCGGCGCCGACGACGCGCGGGCCAGCTGCCCGATCTTCGGCAACCGCCTGGTCACCGCCGAGGGCTGGTGCTCGGCCTGGGCCGCGGGCTAGTCCGGCGCGTAGCCGCCATTGGCAACGAAGTCGCGCAGCCGCTCGGGCGTGAAGTCGGCCTCGAGCGCCGCCGCCGCCCGTGCGGCCTCGGCTTCGAGATCGTCGCCGCCCAGAAGTTGGCCGCAAGCGGTCGGCTCAGACCTCCGCCACTGCTCCAGATAGGCGTCGGTGCCGGTCAGCTTTGCGCGCATCGCGGCGCGGTCGATGGCCTGCTCGAACCGCTCGGGCAGCTGGCGTTTCGCCGCCTTCCTGCCCGCCTTGACGATCACCTGGGCCGGGATGTCCCGCCAGTAGAGGATCACGAGCTCTGCCATGCACCACTCCCGCTGCGGCGTCCTCGACGAAGGTCGCGAGCTCGCCCATGCCGGTGCGCACCCGCTGATAGGCCAGCCCGAGCCGCTCTGCCGCCGCCCGGGCCTTGGCGTCGAGCGCCGGATCGTCGCTCTGCGCCAGATGGACGAGCCGCTCGTAGTGGCCGAAATAGACCGGCAGCAGCTCGGGATGCCGATCGAGACCGAGCCCGCCGATCACCAGCGTCTCGAACTGCCGGGCGAGGAAATCGGTGAGATAGAAGGTGCCGGGCTCGGCCTCGGCCAATGCCGCGAAGCCCGCCTGGCCGGCGAAGGTGGCATAGCAATGCGGGCCGGGCAGCCGCTCGACCGCCTCCTCGGCGAGCACCGCATCGAGCGCCCCGCCGGTGCCGCAATCGGCATAGGCCACATAGATCCGGTGATGCGTCGCCCGGGCCGCCCGTATCGCGTCCCGCACCGCACCGGCGATCAGCGCCGGCCGGTTGTGCAGGGTCGCCGGCAGACAGCGCAGGTCGATCGTCGCCAGCCCATTCGCCTTGACGACGGCGACGATCTCGCGGGCCAGCGCGCCGCAGGCGATGATGAGCGTGCGAAAGGGCGGATCCCCGCTCGAGACCCCACGGGCAGGCTGATGATCGGCGTCCACTTCGGCTAAATCCTCTCGCAGAAGGCAGCACTCGGCGACCGTAGCGCCCTTTCGGCCCAACCGCTTGCGCCAGGGCGACACGCGCATTGGTCCGCGCGCAGCCGTCGCAACTCGATGCAGCGCGCCTTCGCCTGTCGCG
>SLRI01000046.1 GCA_007131045.1 Rhodospirillales bacterium | reverse complement strand
GGAACGGCGGTCCGGGCGGGTCAGCTCGTCGTAGCCGCCGCCTGCGCCGCCTCCAGCCAGTCGAGCACGCGCCGTCGGTGCGCTTCGCCCCACTGGGCGACGAAGCGGCGGGTGTGCGGGTCGCGGTCGTCGGCGAGGGGCTCGAGCCGGGCGGTGATGAAGCCGGGCGTCAATTCGAGGCCGCAATCCACCTCGATGCAGCGGCGCCAGGCAGCATAGGTCTCGGGCACCGGGCTCTGGGCGCTCACCGGACGGGGCCCTCGTCGATCGAGAGCAGCAGCCGGTGGCGGCCGGTGCCCTTGATCGGTGGCGAGCGGTGCGGGCAGCCGGGGCTGCCGGGCCAGAGCGAGCCCTTCAGAAGGGCCACGGCACCCTCGGGCAGGCGGCGGATGCGCTGGTCGGGGGCGGCGCCGGCATCGAGCCAGTCGGTGCCGGGGCCGACATACGTGGTGAGCAGGCGCAGCCGGACCCGGTCGACGTGAAAGCGCGAGCAGGCGTCGGTGGTGACGGTCTCCAGCCTGATCCGCAGCCGCTTCAGCCGCAGGAGACGGGCGTAGAGTTTCGCCAGTTCGGCGATGTCCGCGGCGAGTGCCGGGGTGGCGGCGGCATGCGGTACCAGGGCAGCGTCGAGATCGGCGAAAGCCACGCTCTCCAGGCGAAAGGCCGGCAGCTGATCCAGCGATACATCGGCAAGATCATGATACACTGAGGCTTTTGCGCCTCTGTTCCAGATGACGAGATCGATTTCCGAATCATGGATGCATGCCAGCGCTGTGGCGGATTCGACCGTGCGGGTTCTGGCACCGTCGGTCTGTTCGGGGCGTTCCAGAACCCTGGTCATCAGGCGTCCATCCGGCTCGGGACGGGTCGCTCGCGCCAGGGCGGGAAGGGGTCGGCGAAGCGCCGCCAGGCCTCGGGGCCCTGCGCGATCTCGGTGGGCGTCAGGAGGCAGGCCTCGAGCCAGAGGCGGAGCTGCAGGGGATCGATGCCCTGGCCGATGAAAACCAGTTCCTGGCGGCGGTCGGCGCAGGTCTGGTCCCAATTGTCAGCGATCTGACGGCGGCTGGCGCGGTCTTCGGGCCACTGGTCCTTGGGCACCGCGGCGTACCAGTAGCCCATGTGCTGGTGACGCATGATCGCACCTGCCATCGAGAGTTCGCCCACGTGATCGGGGCGGGATGCCAGCCAGAAGAAGCCCTTGGCGCGGATGACGCCCGGCCAGTCGCTGTCGAGAAAGCGGCGCAAGCGCTCGGGGTGGAAGGGGCGGCGCTCCTTGAAGGTGAAGCTGGAGATGCCGTATTCCTCGGTCTCCGGGATGTGGTCTTTGAAGCCGTAGAGCTCCTGGACCCAGCCAGGGAAGCGCTGGGCGCGCTCGAGATCGAATCTCCCGGTGCCGACGATCTCGTCCACCGGGACCCTGGCGAAATCGGTTTCGATCAGCCGCGCCACCGGGTTCAGGCTCTTGATGATGCTGCGCGCGTCGGCCAGCTGCTCGGGACTGGCGTCGCCTACCTTGTTGAGGACGATGGTGTCGGCGAACTCGATCTGCTCGACCAGGAGATCGACCACGGTGCGGGTGTCGTCGTCGCCGAGGCTCTGGCCGCGCATCGCAAGGAAGTCGTGGCTGCCGTAATCGGCGGTCAGGTTCATGGCGTCGACCAGGGTGACCATGCTGTCGATCCGCGCCACGTCGGCAAGCGAGAAGCCGTCCCCGTCGCGAAAGTCGAAGGTGGTGGCGACGGGCAGTGGCTCGCTGATACCGGTGGATTCGATCAACAGGTGATCGAAGCGGCCGTCCCTGGCGAGCGCGGTCACTTCCTTCAAGAGGTCGTCTCTGAGTGTGCAGCAGATGCAGCCGTTGCTCATCTCGACCAGCCGCTCCTCGGTGCGCGACAGGTTGGCGCCGCCGCGCTCGACCAGGGCAACGTCGATATTGACCTCGCTCATGTCGTTGACGATCACCGCGACCTTCTTGCCCTCGCGGTTGTTCAGCACATGGTTCAAGAGCGTCGTCTTGCCGGCCCCGAGAAAGCCGGAGAGCACGGTGACGGGGAGCGGGCGTGTCGGCATGGCGGGCATCCGTTTTTCGCGGGTTTGACACGGCCGAGTTATATTATAACATCACTAATGGCAACACCCCGAGCCCGGCAGAGGTATCAGAGGTTGAGCGTTGATCCCGATCCGGCACGGCAGCTGCCGATCACCGTCGTCACCGGGTTTCTGGGTGCCGGCAAGACCACCCTGCTGCGCCATATCCTGGCCGATCCGGCATTCGCGCGGACGGCCGTCATCATCAACGAGTTCGGTGAGGTGCCGCTCGATCACGAGCTGGTGGCGACCGCCGAGGAGGACATCATCGAGGTGGCGGGCGGCTGTCTCTGCTGCACGGTCCGGGGTGATCTCTCCCGCGCCATTCGCGATCTGGACATCAAGCGGCGCCGCGCGCGGGTGATGGATTTCGAGCGGGTGATCCTGGAGACCACGGGCCTGGCCGATCCGGCACCCATCCTGCAGACGCTGATGACCGATCCCTTGATCGCGCACGGCTATCGGCTCGACGGCGTGGTCACCCTGGTCGATGCGGCGGCCG
This sequence comes from Rhodospirillales bacterium, assembly GCA_007131045.1. Taxonomy (GTDB): domain Bacteria; phylum Pseudomonadota; class Alphaproteobacteria; order Geminicoccales; family Geminicoccaceae; genus SLRI01. The sequence continues at coordinate 2,503 of SLRI01000046.1, read as the reverse complement.
GGCTCGCCACGCTGGACGCCCAGGAGGAGGCGGAGAAGCAGGTGGCGATGGCGGATCGGCTGCTCGTCACCAAGGCCGATCTCGTGGGCGGGGCCGTGCCCGCGGCCTTGGCCGAGCGGCTTCGGGCGCTCAACCCGGTGGCCGAGATCGTTCCTTGCGCGCATGGTGCCGTCGCACCGGAACGGCTCTTCGGCCTCGGGCCTTGGCGGGAGCGGCACGGCGGTGCGTTGATCGAGGACTGGCTGGGTGCGGCCACGCTGGACGGCCACCACCATCATGATCACGGGCACGATCCGAACCGCCACGGTCCCCATATTCGGGCCTTTTGCCTGCGCACGGCTGAGCCCGTCGAGGCCCGGGCGTTCAGTGTTTTTCTGGAACTGCTGATCGCGAGCGCCGGGCCCGGGCTGCTCAGGGTCAAGGGGCTGGTCAAGATCGAGGAGGCGCCGGAGCGGCCCTTGGTGCTGCACGCGGTGCAGCACATCGTGCACGAGCCGGTGGTGCTCGGCGGCTGGCCCTCGGCGGACGAGGACACGCGACTGGTGTTCATCGTGCGCGGCATCGAAGAGGCGGCGATCGTCTCGCTGTTCGAGGCGCTCACGGCAGGCGCGAACGCTCCGGGTCATCATCCTTTCACGCCGCAGCGCTAGCCCTCATCCCGCCGTTGAGCTAAAAAATGGTTCGCGCTCCGATCAGATCTTTCGATGATTGACGAACTATGGAACTCGACAGGGCCGTCTCGGCCTTTGCAGCACTGGCCCACGAAACCCGGCTCGGCATCCTCCGCCTTTTGGTCCAGCAGGGGCCGAGCGGCTTGCCGGCGGGTGCCGTGGGTGAACGGCTCGGCGTCATAGCCTCCACCCTCTCCTTCCACCTCAAGGAGTTGGAGCGGGCGGGGCTACTGACCTCCTGGCGGCGGCAGCGGCAGATCTACTATGCCGCCGATTTCGAGGGGTTGCGGCGGCTCTTGACCTTTCTCACCGAGGATTGCTGCGACGGGCGGCCGGAGATCTGTGGCGGGCTGATGCAGGCGGTAGTCGGCTGTCGGGAGACGACTGAATGAGGGTCGGGATCAACGGCTTCGGGCGGATCGGCCGGCTCGCCGCACGGGTCGCGCTCGGTGGAGTGGCCGGTGACGCTATGGGGGACGGCTTTCCCGCCCTCGATATCGTGCATGTCAACGATCCGGTTGGCGGGCCCGAGACGGCGGCGCACCTGCTCGAGTTCGACAGCGTGCACGGCCGGTTCCGGGCGCCGATCTGGGCCGAGGCGGATGCCGTCCACGTCGGCGAGCGGCGGATCGGCTTTACTGCTGCGCGGCGGCCTTCGGATGTGCCGTGGCGCGACCTCGGGGTCGACGTGGTGATCGAGAGCTCGGGCAAGTTCACCACGCAAGCGTCGCTCGAGCCCTATCTCGAGGGCGGGGTGGAGGCGGTGGTGGTGGCGGCTCCGGTCAAGGACGGGCCGTTGAACATCGTCATGGGCGTCAACGATCACGCTTACGACCCGGAGCGGCACCCGATCGTGACCGCCGCCTCCTGCACCACCAACTGCATCGCCCCGGTGATCGGGCCGCTGCACCGCGCCTTCGGCATCCGCCACGGCCTGATCACCACGGTCCACGACGTCACCAACACGCAGGTGATCGTCGATGCGCCGAAGAAGGATCTGCGCCGCTCGCGCTCGGCGCTGATGTCGTTGATCCCGACCACCACGGGCTCGGCCACGGCCATCGGGCTGATCTATCCGGAATTGAAGGGCAAGCTGAACGGCCACGCGATCCGGGTGCCGCTGTTGACCGGCTCGCTCACCGATTGCGTGTTCGAGCTCGAGCGGGCGGCGACGGCGGAGGCGATCAACGAAGTACTGCGCGAGGCGGCTTCAGGCCCGCTGGCCGGCATTCTGGGGGTCGAGGAGCGGCCCCTGGTCTCCAGCGATTTCCGGAGCGACACCCGTTCCTCGATCGTCGATGCGCTCTCGACGATGGTCGTCGACGGCAGCATGGCGAAGCTTTTTCTCTGGTACGACAACGAGATGGGCTATTCTTGCCGGCTCGTGGAACTGGTTGCCAAAGTGACGAAGGCGCTGGGCCGCTTGCGGTGAACGTTCGCGCCTACGGCATCGTGACGGCCGCCTATTGGGGCCAGACGGTCACCGACGGGGCGCTGCACATGCTGGTGCTGCTGCATTTCTACACGCTGGGATTCACGCCGTTTCAGATCGCGCTGCTCTTCGTCCTCTACGAGCTGATGGGGGTGGTGACCAACCTGCTCGGTGGCTGGATCGCGGCGCGCTTCGGGCTGAACTCGACGCTCTATGCCGGGCTCTCGCTGCAGATCGCGGCGCTGCTCCTGCTCGCCGCCCTCGATCCGGCCTGGCCGGTCCTCTGGTCGGTGGTCTATGCGTCCTCGGTCAAGGGCCTCGCCGGGATCGCCAAGGATCTCACCAAGATGAGCTCGAAATCGGCGATCAAGCTGATCGTCGATCCGAACGCCGAGGGTGC
>SLRI01000606.1 GCA_007131045.1 Rhodospirillales bacterium | reverse complement strand
GCATCGACCGCAGCCGCTCCTGCCGTTCGTCGGGCAGGGCTCGCTGCAGGTGCTGGATGGGGGTCTCGTCGCTGACCAGGTCTTCGGCCTGGTGCTGGGCGAAGAAGCCGATCCTGAGACCGGCGCTGCGCTGCAATTGGCCGGCTTCGGGCTCGAGTTGGCCGGAGAGAAGCTTGGCCAATGTCGACTTGCCGTTGCCGTTGGCGCCCAAGAGCGCGATCCGATCGTCCGGGTCGAGCCGGAGATCGATGCCGCGCAGGATGGGCGGGCCGCCGTAGCCGACCGCGACGTCGTCGAGCGTGAGCAGCGGCGGGGCCGGCATCTCGGGCTCGGGCAGGCGGAAGACGACGTCGGGCTCGGGCGGCGGTGGCGCCGAGCGGCCCAGCTTCTCCAGCATCTTGATCCGGCTCTGCGCCTGCTTGGCCTTGGACGCCTTGTAGCGGAAGCGGTCGACGAAGGCCTGCAGGTGCTTGCGGCGCAGGTCCTCGCCCTTGCGCTGCTTGTCCAAGAGCTCGCGCTGCTCGCGCCGGACCCGCTCGAAGGTGTCGTAGTTGCCGCCGTAGAGCTTGAGCTTGCCGCCCTCGAGGTGGACGATCCGGTCGGGAATGCTGTTCAAGAGGTCGCGGTCGTGGCTGATCAGGATGAGGGTTCGGGGGTAGCGCTCGAGGTAGCGCTCGAGCCAGAGGGCAGCTTCGAGATCGAGATGGTTGGTCGGCTCGTCGAGAAGGAGAAGATCGGGCTCGGCGAACAGGGTCGAGGCCAGAGCCACGCGCATCCGCCAGCCGCCGGAGAAGCTCGAGAGCGGCCGGTTCTGCATCGCCTCGTCGAAGCCGAGACCCTTGAGGATCCTGGATGCCCGGGCCGGTGCGGCCTCGGCGCCGATCTCGTAGAGCCGCATCTCGATATCGGCGATGCGTTCGGCACTCGGGTTGCGCTCGCGCTCGTCGAGCAACGCCTGGCGCTCCCGATCGGCGGCGAGCACGGCCTCGAGCGGGGTCGTGGCGCCGCCGGGCGCATCCTGGGCGACGCTGCCGACCCGCGCCTTGCTCGGCAGCTGGACCTCGCCCTGGTCAGCCTGCAGCTCGCCCAGGATCAGCTTGAACAGGCTCGACTTGCCGGTGCCGTTGCGGCCGACGAAGCCGACCTTCTGGCCGTCCGCGATCTGCAGGTCGGCCCCCTCGATCAGGGGCCGCCCGGCGATCCGAAGCGTGATATCGGCAAGCGTCAGCATGGCGCGGCCCGTCCGGTCGCCGCCCGTCCGATCGCCGCCCGTCCGATCGCCGAAGGTGGGCGGCGTCCGGACAGCGGCTCAGTCCTCGACGTCGGCGAGCACGCGCACGCTGTGCATCGCGTCGGGGTTGCGCGGCGGCTCGCCGCGGGTGATCGCATCGACGTGCTCCATGCCGTCGACCACTCGACCGAAGACCGTGTACTGGCCGTTCAGGTGCGGGGTCGGCGCAAAGGTGATGAAGAACTGGCTGTTCGCACTGTTCGGGTTCTGGGTACGGGCCATGCCGAGCGTGCCGCGCTCGAAGGGCACGTCGGAGAACTCGGCCGGCAGGTCGGGCTTGGTCGAGCCGCCGCGGCCGGTGCCGGTGGGGTCACCCGTCTGCGCCATGAAGCCGTTGATCACGCGATGGAAGACGATGCCGTCGTAGAAGCCTTCGCGGCTGAGCTCCTTGATCCGCTCGACGTGCTGCGGGGCGACGTCGGGCAAGAGCTCCACGGTCACCGGCCCGCCGTCGAGCTGGATCAAGAGCGCGTTTTCGGGGTCGAGTGCTGCGGCGCTGCCGGGGTTTGCGGACATGGCGATGACGAAGCCTCCGAATAGGGTGAGAAAAAGGTTGCGCAGTCGGTGCACGAGTTCGGTCCCTTGATGTTGCCTGAAGTGGGGCCACCTGACGGTGCGGACATAGCCCTTCGAGCCATTTCGCGCTAGGCGTGCGTCCGGATTTTCCGACCCCTGCACCTTCTCATTCGGGTGCGTTTGCACGATACGAGGAGCCTGGCTTGGCCTTGACGGACGAGCGCCTGACCTTGAGCGCTGCCGCGGCGCAGCGGCGCACCTTCGCGATCATCTCGCATCCCGATGCGGGCAAGACGACGCTGACCGAGAAGCTGCTGTTGTTCGGTGGTGCGATTCATCTCGCCGGCGAGGTCAAGGCCAAGGGTGACCGCCGGCGCGCCCGCTCGGACTGGATGGCGATCGAGCAGAAACGCGGCATTTCGGTCACCACCTCGGTGATGACCTTCGACTACGGCGGCTGCACCTTCAACCTGCTCGACACGCCGGGCCACGAGGATTTCTCCGAGGACACCTACCGCACGCTCACCGCGGTCGACAGTGCGGTGATGGTGATCGACGCCGCCAAGGGCATCGAGGCGCAGACCTTGAAGCTGTTCGAGGTCTGCCGGCTGCGCGACATGCCGATCATGACCTTCGTCAACAAGCTCGACCGCGAGAGCCGGGATCCGTTCGAGCTGCTCGACGAGATCGCCGACCGGCTGGCCCTCGATGTCAGCCCGATGAACTGGCCCGTCGGCATGGGCCAGGCGTTTCGCGGAGTGGCCGAGCGGCAAAGCGGTGATCTGCTGTTGATGAAGCCCGAGGCCAAGGGCATCGACACCGAGGAGCGCGTGCCGCGGCGGAGCAACTCGCTCGCCGAGCGGGTCGACCCGCGTCAATTGGATCAGCTCGACGGCGAGCTGGAGCTGGTCGAGGGGGCGCTCGAGCCGTTCGATCAGGAGGCCTATCGCGCCGGCAACCTCACGCCGGTCTTCTTCGGCTCGGCGTTGCGCACCTTCGGCATCAGGGCACTGCTCGACCATCTGGTCGAAGCCGCCCCGTCGCCCCGGCCGCAACCGGCGATACCCGCTCCGGTCCAGCCGGACGAGCCGCAGGTGACCGGCTTCGTCTTCAAGGTCCAGGCCAACATGGACCCCAAGCATCGCGACCGGGTGGCCTTCATGCGCATCTGCTCGGGCCGCTTCAGGCGCGGTATGAAGCTGAGGATGGTCCGCCACCAAAAGCCGATCGCGATCGCCAATCCGATCTTCTTCTTCGCCCAGGATCGTGGCCTCGCCGAGGACGCGTTCCCGGGCGACATCATCGGTGTGCCCAATCACGGCCAGCTGCGGGTCGGCGACGCCTTGTGCGAGGGCGAGGACCGCACCTTCACCGGGATTCCGAGTTTCGCGCCGGAGATCCTGATGCGAGTCAGGCTGGGGGATCCGATGCGCGCCAAGCACCTGAAGAAGGCGCTCGAGGATCTCGCCGAGGAGGGCGTCACCCAGGTCTTCCGGCCGAGGCTCGGGGCCGACTGGATCGTCGGGGTGGTCGGCCAGCTGCAGCTCGACGTGCTGAAATCGCGGCTGGAGGCCGAGTACAACCTGCCGATCGATTTCGAGGGCGCGCCCTATATCACGGCCCGCTGGTGCACCGCCGACGACGTCGGTGAGCTCGAGCGCTTCGAGAACACGAAAAAGGCGAGCCTCGCCGACGACCGCGACGGCCAGCCGGTCTATCTCGCCCGCAACACCTGGGATCTCGGGCGCATCCAGGAGGACTTCCCGAAGGTCCACTTCCACAAGACCCGGGAGCGGGCATAGCCGCGCCGCCCGCCCGGGGCGAGTGGCGTCGAGATCCGTTCGGAACGATCAATCGGTCACGATGTTGCAGAGCGGCTCGCCCTCGAGCCACCGGGCGAGATTGTCCATGAAGAATCGGGCGTGTCGCAGCTCCCAATCGACCACCCGGTCACTCGTGTGCGGGGTCATCAGGACGTTCGGCAGCGCCCAGAGTGGGCTCGACGGCGGCAAGGGCTCGGTCGCGAACACATCGAGATAGGCACCGGCGATGGCACCATTCTGCAACGCCTCGATCAGCGCCGCCTCGTCGACGACCGCACCCCGGGACGCGTTCAGGAGATAGGCCGTCGGCCGCATGGCCCCCAGCACCTCCGCACCGATCAGCTGCGTCGTCTCCGGCACCAGCCGGACATTGGCGCTCAAGTAGTCGACACTCGCGGCGACCGCGACGAGATCGTCGAGCGGGCGGACCTCGTCGAAGGCCGGGTGGGCCGTCGGCCGGCGCGCGACGCCGACGACCTCGAGACCGAGTGCCTTGGCCCGGCTCGCGAGACAGGTGCCGATTGCCCCGGTGCCGACGATGGCGAGCCGCTGGCCCGCCAAGGCGGGAAAGGTCCAGGGCGCCCAGCGCCCGGCCTGCTGGTCGCGGACGGCTCGCAAGAACCCTCGATTGAGCGCCATCAGTGCTGCCAGCAGCGTCTCGGCGAGGTAGGGGGCGAGCACGCCGGCACCGTTGGTCAGGCTCGGCCCGGCCCGGCTGCCGCCGGTGAAGTGATCGAAGCCCGAACCACCGACATGGATCCAGGCGAGGCTCGGCCAATCGCGAAGCTCGCGGTGCGCGGTCCGGGGAAAGCCGTCGGTCACACAAGAGTAGGCGATGGTGAAAGCGAGGTCACGGACCGCGTCGAGGGCTTCGGCGGTGCGCGCGACGTGGTGGTCGAGCCCGGGAAACCGGGCCTCGAATTCGGCTAGCCAGCTATCGGCATTTTCGTGGGCGACGAGCAGTCGCTCCGGCTCGGGCATCGGTCGGCATCCTCGCGAACGCCCGAGCTATGCCGCCCGCCGCCACCTCTGGTCAAGCGTCCCGGGCCGGGCCCTGGAACAGTTGCGGGGTTTCCGGCTCGCCCCGATCCTTGGGCGGAAAGGCCGGCTGCGGCATGGCATAGAACTTGGGCTCGCGATTGTCGATCGAGGGCTCGAAGGGCAGCCGCATCTGCACGGCGGTGTCGTTCTCCTCGGCCTCTCGCAGGGCATCCTGCAGTTGTTGCGCCAGCTCCTGGCTCCACGGCAGGACATAAGAGCGCGGCTCGACCAGATCGACCAGCTGCAGCCAGAGATAGATGCCGTGCCCTTCGCGCATCGAGCTGCCGAGCACGGTGGCTTCCGCGGCATTAACCTGCCACCACTCGAGATGAACCGGCTTGGGCTTGCTGAGCAGCAGCACCATGGCGGCGTAGGCGAGCGGCAGAAACAGCAGCGTCGTCAACAGCGCCGAGATCTTCACCCTGAGCCGCCG
>SLRI01000164.1 GCA_007131045.1 Rhodospirillales bacterium | reverse complement strand
GTCGAGACCGTCGAGGAGTGGCCGGACGAGCAGCGGCTGATGGGCCACGCCCGGTTCACCGACGACCACACCCTCGAGGTCGAGGGCGCCGACGGGTCGACGTCGCGGGTGATCGCCGAGCGGATCGTCATCGCCACCGGCTCGGTGACCGTCTGGCCGCCGTTTTTCGAGGCGGTGGGCGATCTCCTGGCTACCAGCGACGACCTCTTCGACTGGGACGACCTGCCGGAATCGGCGGCCGTGTTCGGCGGCGGGGCGATCGGCCTGGAGCTCGGCCAGGCGCTGCATCGGCTCGGCGTCCGGGTCCGCATGTTCGGCAAGGGCGGCGGGGTCGGCACGCTCTCCGACCCAGAGGTCAAAAAGGCGGCGATCGCCGCCCTCGGTGCCGATTTCCCGTTCCATCCCGACGCCGAGGTGAAGGGCATCGAGCGCGACGGTGACGCCGTGGTGGTGACCTTCGTCGACGATGGCGGCAAGACCACCACCGAGCGCTTCGCCCGGCTGCTCGCCGCCACCGGCCGCCGCCCGGCGGTCGCGGGTCTCGGTCTCGAGACGACCTCGCTCGAGCTCGACGACAACGGCATCCCCCGCTTCGATCCCTGCACCCTGCAATGCGGCTCGAGCCACGTCTTCATCGCCGGAGACGTCGACAACCATCGCCCGATCCTGCACGAGGCGGCCGACGAGGGGCGCACCGCCGGCAACAACGCCGCGAGCTTCCCCGAGGTTCGCGCCGGCCTCCGGCGGGTGCCCATGGGCATCGTCTTCACCGAGCCCAACCTCGCCGTGGTCGGCGAAGGCTTTGCCGCGCTCGAGGCCAGGAGCTGCCCCTTCGCCACCGGCAGCGTCGATTTCGAGGGCCAGGGGCGCAGCCGGGTGATGCTGCAGAACCAGGGCCTGCTCCGGGTCTATGGCGAGGGCGGCACCGGCCTGTTCCTGGGGGCGGAGATGGCCGGCCCCCGGGGCGAGCACCTCGCCCACCTCCTCGCCTGGTCACTGCAGCAACGGCTCACCGTGCCCGAAATGCTGGACATGCCCTACTACCACCCGGTAATCGAGGAGGGGCTCAGGACCGCGCTCCGTGACCTCAACCGCAACCTCCGCCTCGGCCCCCCACCGGTGCCCCGCAGCATGGATTGCGGCCCTGGTGCGTGAGCGGTGATGCTCGACAAGTGCTTGCCTGGCGGGCAATTTCGCGGCAGCCTGCCCATCGTCGAAGCAACGGTCGGAAGCTGCCCAAAAGAGATGCGGGACCGCCATCCGAGTGGCACGGCCGTTGCTTGAGCAAAATGACATCCGGAAACTCAGGAGCCCTGCCGTGACGCTTCGCCGTACCCTCATCGCCGCCACGTTCGTTGCCGGCGCCGGCCTCTTCGCCCCCTCGATCCTCACCGCCGACGAGCCCTTCAAGGTCGGCTTCGTCTATGTCGGCCCCGTCGGCGACCACGGCTGGACCTACCAGCACGACCAGGGCCGGCTCGCCCTCGAGGCGCATTTCGGCGATGCCGTGGCGACCACTCATGTCGAGAACGTCAGCGAGGGCGCCGATACCGAACGGGTCATCCGCCAGCTAGTCGACGCCGGCAACCAGATGATCTTCACCACCAGCTTCGGCTTCATGAACGCCACGGCCAACATGGCCGAGCAGTTCCCCGACGTGATCTTCGAGCACGCCACGGGCTATCGGCAGTCCGACAACCTGGCCACCTACCTCTCGGTCACCTACCAGGGCCGCTACGTCTCGGGCTTCCTCGCCGGGCATCTCTCCGAAAGCGGCAAGATCGGCTACATCGCGTCCTACCCGATCCCCGAGGTGATCCGCGACATCAACGCGGTGATGCTGGGGGCCCAGGCGGTCCGCGACGACGTCGAGATGGTCATCATCTGGGCCAATACCTGGTACGACCCGGCGCGCGAGGCGGACATCGCCGGCGTGATGATCGACCAGGGGGTCGACGTGATCATCCAGCACACCGACAGCCCGGCCGCCGTCCAGGTCGCCGAGGAGCGCGGCGTGTGGGCGGTGGGCCAGGCCTCCGACATGACCCGCTTCGGGCCGACGGCGCATCTCACCGCCGTCGTCAACGACTGGGGCCCCTACTACGTCGAGCGGGTCCAGGCGGCGATGGACGGCAGCTGGGAGAGCCACGACTTCTGGGGCGGTATGGCCGAGGACGTGATCGTCGTCACCCCGATCAACGAGCGGGTGCCCGAGGAGATCGCCGAGGAGGCGATGGCGATCGCAGCCGCGATCGAGGACGGCAGCTTCCACCCGTTCACCGGCCCGTTGCGCAACCAGGCTGGTGACGTGATGGTCGAGGACGGGGTGACGATGACCAACGCGGAGCTGGCGCAGATGAACTGGTACGTCGAGGGGATCACGGCGGCCCTGCCGAACTGAGGGGCCGAACTGAGGGGGCCGAACTGAGGGGCCGAGCCGAGGGGCCGAACCGAGCGCGTCGGCGCGTACGGCGGGGTGCAGTCGGCCCCGCCGCTTCGCGTCGCCCGGCATTGACGACATCGCGGCCAGCGGCGCATGCTCGTGCTGCGGGATGAGGCCTGTAGGAAGAGGTATTTGCGGTATGTCGAGCGATCCACACGAGCCCCGAGACGATTCCGAGCGACAGGCGCAAAACGCTCGGCGGGTCGAGCGCCTGCTTTCGACAAACGACGAGGTGTCGTGGGATAGGCTCGCTGCCGAGTTGCGGGCATTGACCAGAGGACGGCGGCAGACGCCTTCGGAGCAGCTCCTGCGAGAAGCCCGCGACCAGCGATGACCATACCTCTCGACCCTGTGATCCGCGACCTCTGGCATGTGGTCTTCGTCGCCGAGAGCTTGCCCGTCGGGTCCAGCCGCTCGACCATGCTGTTCGAGCAGCGACTCACCCTAGCCCGTACGGCCAACGGTGCCCCTTCGGCGGCCGACGACGCCGGCCGGCCGCTCCCCGTGCTCGAGCGCTACGGCTTTCTCTGGACCAGCTTCGGCGAACCCGTGCCGCTGTTCGAGATCCCGGAATACGACGAGCCGGACCGCAAGAACGTATGCACGGGCTCGGTCGGCATCCGGGTCTCGGCCCCCCGGGCGATCGAGAACTTTCTCGACATGGGCCATTTTCCCTTCGTCCACACCGGGCTTTTGGGTGAGGAGCCGCATACCGAGGTCAAGGAGTACACCGTCAGCGTCGACGACGAGCGCGACGAGGTTGTGGCTACCGAATGCCGCTTCTGGCAGCCACAGGCGGCAGCGGCCTCGACCGGCGGGGCCGAGGTCGAGTATGTCTACCGCGTGCCGCACCCGTTCTGTGCCGTGCTCTACAAGACCAGCGCCCCCGATCCTGCCCGCTTCGATGCGATTGCGCTGTTCGTCCAGCCGGTCGCCGAGGAGCGGGTGATCGGCCATCCGATGATGTCGATCGTCGACGACGTCAGCACGGTGGGTGCGATCCGAAGGTTCCAGCTCACCATCTTCGGCCAGGACAAGCCGATCCTGGAGAACCAGCGGCCCCGGCGCCTGCCGCTCGACCCCCGCGCCGAGACGCCGATCCGCGCCGACAAGTCGTCGATCGCCTATCGCCGCTGGCTTCTCGCCAAGGGCCTGCGCTACGGCGTGATCAGGGCTGCCGCCTGATGCTCGACGAGGCCCGGCGGCGCCGGTTTCAGCCCATCGCGTCCTCCACCGATCTGGTCCCCCGCCACGTCTTCTTCGGCAGGATCTGGGGCCAGGAGCTGGCCTGCTGGCGGGCCGATGACGGCCACGTCAACGTCTGGGAGAACCGCTGCCTGCATCGCGGCGTCAGGCTCACCCTCGGCGTCAATCTCGGCACCGAGCTGATGTGCCAGTATCACGGCTGGCGCTACGCCAACCGCACGGCCGGCTGCACCTATATCCCGGCGCACCCGGCCGATGCGCCGGCGCGGACCATCTGCAACCGAACCCATCCGGTGGTCGAGCAGGGCGGCCTCGTCTGGGCCGCCCTCGCTTCGGACGCCGACCCCGCAACCATCCCGGCACTGCCCGAAGACGCCCTGGTGCTCCGCCCGCTGCCGCTCGACGTCCCGCCGGCCGACGTCGAGGCGGCGCTCGTCGAGGCGTTCGCGGGCGAAGACATCCACTTTCTCGTCCAGCCGGTCGATGCCGGACGCGCCGTCATCCGCGGCCTGGTGGCACCCCGCCCCGCCGATGCGATGACCGCACTGCGCCACTGGAACAACCGGCTCAGCCGCCTGCGCGATCGGCTCGAAGCCCGGCCACGCGACGCCGTCAACCCGATCCCCCAGGTCTACCGCCCGGTCGCAGACGAGTTGGCGGGCCTGCCGCCGCTGGCCGAGCGCCAGGGCCAGATCCAGGTCCGGGTCGCGACCAAGGCCCCGCTCACCAGCGAGATCACCGCGTTCCGCCTGGTCCCGCTGCGCGGTGACCTGCCCGCCCACCAGGCGGGTGCGCACATCGACGTCCATCTGCCCAACGGCCTGGCCCGCCAATACTCGATCACCAACGGCCCGGACGACACCAGCGGCTGGGTCATCGGCGTCAAGCGTGAAGCCCATGGCGGCGGCGGCTCCGCCTGCCTGCACGACGCCGTCCGCGCGGGCGACCTGCTCGCCGTCTCCGCACCGTTGAACAACTTCCCGCTGCGCCGCGACGCGCTGCATACCCACTTCATTGCGGGCGGCATCGGCCTCACCCCACTCCTCGCCATGGCCCGCACCCTCGAGCTCGACGGCCGCCCCTTCACCTTCCACCTCTTCGCCCGCTCCGACGACGCCGTGCCGTTCCGCGATCGCCTGGATGCGATGGGCGAGCAGGTGCACTACCATCTCGGCCTCGATCCGGAAGAGACGGGCGAAGCGCTCTGCCGCATCCTCGAGCAGCCGCGAGAGAAGCACCAGCTCTACAGCTGCGGCCCGCCCGCCATGCTCGATCTCACCCGCAGGCTCGCGACCGAGGCCGGCTGGCCCGAGACCGCCGTCCACTTCGAATACTTCAAGAACGAGACGCCGCTCGACCAGTCGACCGCCTTCGAGATCGCACTCGCCCGCTCGGCCCTCACCCTCCAGGTCCCGGCCGGCCGCAGCATCGTCCAGGTGCTTCGCGAAAACGGCATC
>SLRI01000535.1 GCA_007131045.1 Rhodospirillales bacterium | reverse complement strand
TGAACAAGGCCGATCGCTGGTCGGAGACGGCGCTTCCCCCGGACTGCATCAGGGTTTCCGCAACGACGGGGACAGGACTCGACGACCTCGTGGAGGCTTTGGCGCGCGAAGCGCGCGCCATGCTGCCGGGCGAGGACGCGGTGTTGGTGACGCGAGCGCGGCATCGGTCGGCGTTGGGCGATGCCGCAGGGGCGCTGAAACGTGCCCGGGCACTCGGTGGTGACGCCGATCTCGGGCTCTTGGCCGAGGAAGTCAGGTTGGCGGCGCGGGCAATCGGGCGAGTGACCGGGGCTTTCGGGGTCGAGGACATCCTCGATCGGGTCTTCGCGACGTTCTGCATCGGCAAATAGGGTCGTTGTGTCAGGCCGCGAGCGACACGTGTTTCACGTGAAACACCAACCGCTAGACCTTGTCGTCCCTGCCGAAGCGACGCCAGCTGCGCCTGCGGGTGGCGACTTCGCGCACCTCGCGGCCGAGCGTGCTGTGACTGCCCAGAACATCGTCGAACAAGTCGCGTCTCAGCACGAGCAGGCGGCAGAAGCCGATGGCGACCACGTCCGCGGTGCGCAGTCGGCGGGTCAGAAGGGCGAGCTCGCCGAAAAATTCACCCGTCCCGAGACGGACCGGTTCAGGCTCGACGCGGACCTCGACCGCACCAGAGGCGATGAAATACATGGCATCGCCGGGCTCGCCGCGACGAACGATGCGCTCTCCCGGCAAGGCGAGCCGGGTTTGCAGCTTGCGACCGAGCCGCTCGATCTCGGCATCGTCGAGCTTGGCGAACAGCGGCATTTGCCGGATCAGCGCCTCCGTCCGCAGGCCTAGATCGAGCGCCGGTGGACGTTCCAATCGAGTCCGCTTGGCCCGCAGGGCTTGGCCCATTTTCTGCGCGACCTGGGGCGGCAGGAGGCGTTCTTGTTCGAGTTGCTCGATCTCATCGTATTCGAGCCGCAACGCGGCGAGCCGCAGATACCGCTCGCCGAAGAAGCGCCAATAGTCGGGGTATTGCAGGCGCAGCGCATCGATCGCCCGCTCGGTCTGGTCCAAGCGGGTTTCGAGAAAGAGCCCCGCGACCTCGGCGACGCGTTCGCCGAACAGCCGTTCGATCCGCGCCTCGTTGAAGGCGAGGAGTTGTTTGAGCACGTAGCGCTGGACGATATTCTGTTCTAGCGACGCGGTGAGCCGGCGGGCCAAGGGGCCGTGGATCCGCAAGACGCGGTGCAGCAGCACAGCGAGGCGGGTGCGCCGATCGATCCCGAACTGCTCGCGCGCCAGCCGGCGATAGCCGTCCAGCCCCTGGGTGCGCAGCGCGTCGATCAGGCTGCCGACATGGCGGATGAGTGCGGAACTCGCGGTGCGCGGCAGCATTCGCTTGGCACGCTCGTCGGCGTAGAGTTCCGCCTCGCGGCGGCTGAGGGTCAGCAAGGCGGTGACCAACTGGCGCCGCTGCAGTTCTTCGCCGACCGTCGGAAAAGCCTTGCTGTCGTCGCGCTGGTATTCGGCGGCCACCGTATCGACACTGGCGGGATCCAGCCCTCGCTCCGCCGCTGCGTCGCGCAGCGTGTCGATGATCTCGCTGTGGGTGAGAGTTATCGCCCGCTGGCGCAGAATTTCCTCCTGCGCTGAAAGCCGGTCGAGTTGGAGCCAGTGGATCAGCCAGCGCAGTGTAGTCGCCTGGATGAACAGGGTGAACAGCACGTAGCCGGTGGCGAGCACGGCCACGAGGTGCTGGACGTCACGCGGCACCAGGGGATTTTCGGTCACGGCGAGGGCGAGCGCGAGGGTGATGGCACCCCGCAAGCCGCCCCAGAGCATGACGTGCTTGTAGCTCCGCTGGACCCGGGCGGCGAGGCCGCTCACTTCGAGTAGCGGCAGGGCGCCATAGATCATCAGGGCGCGGGCGAAGAGGGCGGCAACGACGAGGAGCAGAAGCAGACCGATATCCGTAGAGCTCGCGGTCGCCATGGTTCGCGGGGCGAGCATGGCGGCGAGGACGAAGATGAGCGAGCTGGCCCAGAAGCTGAGCTGGGTCCAGATCGCGCTCAGGGCGGTCCAGCCGTCGCGCGAGAGGTGTGCCCGGCCCTGGGTGCCGAAGACGACGCCCGCGGCGACCACGGCGACGACCCCGGAAAGCCCGAGGAAGATTTCGGCGATGGCGTAGGTCAGATAGGCGGTGGCGACACTGAGGGTTATCTCGGCCGGGCCCGCTTCGTCGAGGCGAGCCAGCGCGAGGCCGGCGAGGCGGCCGGCGACGATGCCGAAGAGCGCGCCACCGGCGAGGGCGAAGCCGAAGCTCGCGAGCACGGTGTCCGGCGAAGGAGCGGCGAGACCGACAACGATGGCGAGCAGGGTGGAGGTGATCGCGATGGCTGCGGCGTCGTTGAGCAGGCTCTCGCCTTCGACCAGGCTGACCAGCCGTCGCGGCGCCCCCACTTCCTTGAAAACGTTGATCACGGCGATCGGGTCAGTGGTGGCGATGATGGCGCCGACCAGGAGACAGGCGGCGAGCGAGAACGCGGTGACGCTCCAGAGCGCGAAGCCGGCGATCGCCGTGGTGGCCGCGACCGCGACCACGGCCATCAGGAAGACCGGGCCGATATCCTCGAGCAGCGAGCGGCTGTCGATCTCGATGGCGCTATCGAAGAGAATCAGCGGCAGGAAGACCCAGAGAAAGACGGCAGAGCCGACCTCGAGTTGGCCGATCGCCTGGAACAGCTCGGTAATACCGAGGCCGAGTAAGCCGGGGTCGAGCTGGTCGGCGAGACCGGTAGCGATGCCGAGCCCGCAGCCCAGGACAGCGAGGAGCACCGTGTAGGGCAGGCGGAGACGCGCCGCCAATGGCGGCAGCGGCGCGATCAGCGCCAGCAACAATGCGAACCCGAGGATGATGCCGGCTACCGTGCCCATACCGGGTTATGAGCACGGCGTCGCGCCGCCGTCCAGGGGCGCTATGCGACACGCCCGATTGCTTGACGCTGTTCGGGCGACGGCGCACATACGGTCCCATGGAGCGTTTCGACGTCATCGTGATCGGCGGCGGCCACGCCGGGGCGGAGGCTGCGGCGGCGAGTGCCCGGATGGGTGCACGCACGCTGCTGCTCACCCAGAGAATCGCGGCGATCGGGGCAATGTCTTGCAACCCCGCCATCGGCGGCCTGGGGCGTGGTCATCTGGTGCGGGAGATCGATGCACTCGACGGCGTCATGGGCCGAGCGATCGACCAAGGCGGTATCCAGTTCCGCATTCTGAACAAGCGGAAGGGCCCGGCGGTGCAGGGGCCGCGAGCCCAAGCAGACCGCAAGCTCTACGCCCGGGCGGTGCAGCAACTGCTCGCTGCGCAGGCCGACTTGGTTATTGGCGAAGGCGAGGCGGCGGGCCTGTTGCGTCAGGGCGGCCGGGTCGTCGGGGTCCGTAGCGCGGCGGGGCAGCTTTTCCGTTCGGGTGCCGTGGTCTTGACCACGGGCACCTTCCTGCGCGGCGAGATCCATCTCGGGGAAGAGCGCTGGCCGGCCGGGCGGGTCGGCGAGGCGCCGGCGAACGACTTGGCGCGCGATCTCGATGCAGCAGGGCTTCGGCTCGCCCGTCTGAAGACCGGCACGCCACCGAGACTCGACGGCCGGACGATCGATTTTTCGGTGCTTGCAGAGCAGCCGGGCGATGTGCCCGCCCGCCCCTTCTCGTTTCTCAACGAACGGATCACCAACGCGCAGCGGCCGTGTCACATAACTCGGACGAATGCCGCGACACACGCGTTGATCCGCGGGCATCTGCACCATTCGCCGATGTATTCCGGGCAGATCGCTGCCAGCGGTGTTCGCTATTGCCCGTCGATCGAGGACAAGGTCGTCAAGTTTCCCGATCGCGCCGGCCATCAGATCTTTCTCGAGCCCGAGGGGCTCGACGATCATACCGTCTATCCGAATGGCATTTCGACCTCCCTGCCCCGGGCCGTCCAGCCCGAGATGTTGCGCACCATCCCTGGGCTCGAGCGCGCGGCGTTGCTGCAGCCGGGATATGCGATCGAGTACGATCACATCGACCCGCGCGAGCTCGATCCGACCTTTGAGCTGCGGGCGCTGCCCGGTCTGTTCCTCGCCGGCCAGATCAACGGCACTACCGGTTACGAGGAGGCGGCAGCGCAGGGCATCATGGCCGGCTGCAACGCCGCGCTGCGTGCCTCGGGTCGCACGCCGGATGCCGTCCTCGACCGCTCGGCTGCGTATATCGGCGTCCTGGTCGACGATCTGACGACGCAGGGGATCGCCGAGCCCTATCGGATGTTCACCAGCCGGGCCGAGTACCGGCTGTCGCTCCGTGCCGACAACGCCGATCGCCGGCTCACCGCCTGGGGTGCTCGGCTGGGATTGGTCGGAGCCGAGCGAATGGACCGGCTGAGCGACAAGCTGGCCCGCCTGGCGCGCGCCGAAGCCTTGTTGGCCGCGCGGCAGCTGACGCCGAGCGAGGCTGGCGCACACGGAATTAGGGTCAACCAGGACGGCGCGCCGCGCACTGCGGGCAAGTTTTTGGCGTATGCCGAAGTCGATGTCGCGCGGCTTGTCACCATTTGGCCCGAACTCGGGGAGATTGCCGCGGACGTGGCCGAGCAGCTCGAAATCGAGGCGCGCTATGAAGCCTATCTTCGCCGGCAAGCGGCGGACATCGCGGATTTCCATCGGGAAGAGAGCCTGTCACTGCCGGCCGAGCTCGATTTTTCGGCGCTCGGCGGGCTGAGCGGTGAGCTGCGGGTATTGCTCGAGCGAGTCCGGCCGCGCACGTTGGGTGCGGCGTCGCGTTTGCCCGGGATGACGCCGGCCGCGCTGACCCTGCTCTATCGTCACGTCAAACGTGCGGCATGACCACCAGGAGCCGAGACGAGCGGCTCGATGCTGCCGGCTTTGCAAGTCTGGTTCCTGTTTCACGTGAAACATCGGCCAAGCTGGAGGCTTATCTGGCGCTCCTGCGGCAGTGGCAGAAGGCGATCAATCTCGTCGGGCGCTCCACCCTCGACGATCCCTGGCGGCGGCATCTGCTCGATAGCGCACAACTCTTCCGCCATTTGCCACCTGGACCGGTTCGCCTCGCCGATCTCGGCAGCGGCGCCGGCCTGCCCGGTCTGGTGTTGG
>SLRI01000101.1 GCA_007131045.1 Rhodospirillales bacterium | reverse complement strand
GCCCGATCCCGGCAACCAGATCGGGCAAGGCCGGGGTCTTGGCACTGGTGATCACGAGATCCTGGGCGCCGAGATCGCCCGGCCGCTCGCTCGCCTCGACCGCCACGGTCAGCCTGCCGTCCGGCGTCTCGAGCGTGAGCACTCCCTCGCGGATCGCGTCCAGATGCGCACCCCTCGCGACCAGCGCCACCCGGTGCCCGGCATGGGCGAGCCGGGCCGCGAGATAGCCGCCGACCGCACCAGCCCCGACGATGCCGATTCGCATGATCCGTTTACCTCTGGTGTCGACCGGTGCCGGTCGCTTTCGAATTGTCCTTGCGACCGCATGCCGCTCCCCCCTATGGTCTGGTTATACCAGTCGGGCAACATCGACGGTCGGCGGGCGCCCAAGATGCGCCCTGCCGAAGATCAGGGAAGGGGAGACGACGGATGTCCGAAGAGACGCGAGAGCCCGGCCGTTCGGCCGCATGGCTGGGGGCAGCCGTCATCGCGGGCGTGACGCTCAGCGTGGCCCTGCCGGCGGAGGCGCAGCGCATCGTCATGGTGATCGACCCGCCGTCGGTCGAGACCAACCGCTTCTGGCAAACCGCCGGCGATTTCGGCCTCGAGCCCTCGCACCAGCCGCTGATCGGCCAGGACCCGGAGACCGGCGAGTACGATTCGAG
This sequence comes from Rhodospirillales bacterium, assembly GCA_007131045.1. Lineage (GTDB taxonomy): Bacteria > Pseudomonadota > Alphaproteobacteria > Geminicoccales > Geminicoccaceae > SLRI01. The sequence continues at coordinate 4,459 of SLRI01000101.1, read as the reverse complement.
CGGCGTGGCGCGGGAGTGGGAGCACAACGAGGACTTCACGACTTGGACCTTCCACCTCCACCCCGAGGCCGAGTTCCACTTCGACTGGGGACCCGTCACCGCTGCCGACGTCGTCCACTCCTATGAGCTGCACACCGCCGAGGACAGCACGCTGATCGGCATCGCCATCCTGCGCGGCGCCGAGCTCGAGATCATCGACGGCCATACCGTGGCCTTCCATCTCCCCGAGCCCCGGCCCAACTACCTCTTCGCCAATGCCGGCCGCGGCTCGCTGCACATCTATTCGAAAGCGCAGTACGACGCCGAAGGGCTCGAGGGCTACGACACCCGCCCCGCCGGCACCGGCGAGCTTCAATACGTCGAGCGGGTGATCGGCCGCGGCGTCGTCTTCGAGAAGGTCGAGAACCACTGGTCCGGCGAGGACGCGCGCTACGACGAGCTCGACCTGCGCTTCGTCCAGGAGGCCTCGACCAAGCTCGCCCTGCTGCTCTCCGGCGAGGCGCATGTGGTCGTCCTGCCGCGCGAGCTGCACCAGGACGCCATCGCCGCCGGCATGGAGATCGTCTCCTCGACCGGCCCCGCGATGCAGACCGCCTGGCTGTTCAACGGCCAGTACACCCTGCCCGACGACGACGTCCTCAACCCCGACCTGCCCTGGCTCGACGTGCGCATTCGCGAAGCCATCAACCGGGCGATCGACCGCGAAGCGATGATCGACATCCTCTACGACGGCCGCGCCGACCCCTTGGTCCAGTTCGCCATGGACCCGCGCCACGAAGGCTGGAACCAGGACCTCGCCGACCGCTTCGAGGAGATGTACGGCTACGATCCCGACCGGGCGAAGGAGCTCTTGGAGGAAGCGGGCTATCCGGACGCGTTCGCCGACCCGGTCATCCCGGTGCTCTCGACCGCCCTCGCCGGCAACCCCGAGTTCGGCACCATGGCCGAGCTGATGCAGGTCTTCATGGACGAGATCGGGCTGCAGACCGAGATGCGCGAGCTCGACTGGGCCGGCCTCGCCTCGCTGCGGCGGGCGCGCGAGGCGCACCTCACCCACCCCATGCGCAACGCCCCGGTCCGCCCGACCGAGGTCGGCATCGACGCCTACTTCTCCAGCTTCGGCCGGCCCTTCAACGTCTACGAGGACCCCGAGGTCGACGCGCTGGTCGCCGAGTACAAGCAGACCCTCGACCCCGAAGGCCGCGACCGGCTGGCCCAGGAGATCTTCCGCCTCTTGTTCGAGAACTACGCCTCCGTGCCGATCGCCGCCGTCGCCGCCGACGTCGCGATCAACCCCGAGCACGTCAGCGGCTGGACCTTCCCGGGCGTGACCTCCGCCGGCATCAGCCACTTCCACCTGGTCGAGCCGGCCAACTGACATCCGCCGACGAGCGCTTCGGGGCGGCCATCCCGAAGCGCTCCCCACCCCGGAAACATCGAAACAACAGGGGAGCTGACATGGCCACCAACGAGACCCGAGCTTTCGGGCGCAGGATCGCGTCCGGCGTTTGCGGCATCGCGCTCGCCAGTGCCGCATGGGCATTGCCGGGCGCCGCTGCGGCGCAAACCATCGTCATGGTGATCGACCCGCCGACCAACGAGACCAACCGCTACTGGGACACCGGCGGCGATTTCGGCCTCAACCCGGCGATGCAGCCGCTGGTCGGCCAGCACCCGGAGACCGCCGAGTACGATGCGAGCGGCGTGGCCCGGGCCTGGGAGCACAACGAAGACTTCACCACCTGGACGTTCCATCTGCACGAGGACGCCGAGTTCCACTTCGACTGGGGACCCGTCACCGCCGCCGACATCGTCCATTCCTATGAGTGGCACACCCAGGACGAGAGCACGCTTTCGGGCGTCGAGCAGATGCGCGGTGCCGAGCTCGAGATCATCGACGACCACACCGTGGCCTTCCACCTCCCCGAGCCGCGGCCGAACTACCTCTTCGCCGTGGCGCACCGGGGCTCGATCCACATCTACTCCAAGGCCCAGTTCGACGAGGAGGGGCTCGAGGGCTACGACGCCCGACCGGCCGGCACCGGCCAGCTGCAGTATGTCGAGCGCGAGATCGGCCGCGGCGTGGTCTTCGAGAAGGTCGAGAACCACTGGTCGGGCGAGGATGCGCTCTACGACGTGCTCGACCTGCGCTTCGTGCTCGAGCCCGCGACCAAGCTCGCCATGCTGCTCTCGGGCGAGGCCCAAGTGGTCAACCTGCCGCGCGAGCTGCACGGCGAGGCGCTCGACGCCGGCTACGAGATCGTCTATTCGGCCGGCCCGGCGATGCAGACGGCGTGGTTCCTGCCGAGCCAGTTCGTGATGCCGGACGAGCCCGACTTCAACCCCGATCTGCCCTGGCACGACGTCCGCATTCGCGAAGCCATCAACCGTGCGGTTGATCGCGACGCGGTGATCGACATCCTCTACGACGGCCGCGCCGACAAGCTGGTCCAGTTCACCATGGACCCGCGCCACGAGGGCTGGAACCAGGACCTCGCCGACCGCTTCGACGAGATGTACGGCTTCGATCCGGAACGGGCCAGGGAGCTGGTGGCCGAGGCCGGCTATCCCGAGAATTTCGATGATCCGGTGATCCCGATCACCATGACCGTGATGGCGGGCAACCCGGAATTCACCGCCCTGGCCGAGCTGATGGACGTCTTCCTCAGCGAGGTGGGGCTCCAGACCGAGATCCGCGAGACCGACTGGGCGACGGTCGCCAACATGCGCCGGGCACGCTCGATGTTCGCGACCCACCCTATGCGCAACGCCCCGGTCCGGCCGACCGAGATCGGCATCAACGCCTACTTCTACAGCGGCGGCCGGCCGGTCAACATCGTCGAGCACCCCGAGGTCGAGGCCCTTTATCCGGAGTACCGCGCCTCGCTCGACCCCGACGAGCGGGACGCCTTGGCGCAGGAGATCTTCCAGGTCCTCTTCGAGAACTACTTCTCCATCCCCATCGCCAGCGTGAATGCCGCGGTAGCCGTCGACCCCGAGCAGGTCGCCGGCTGGACCTTCCCCGGCGTCACCTCGATCGGGCTCAGCCACTTCCACCTGATCGAGCCGGCGAGCTGAGCCTACTCGATCAGCGCGCACCGCCGAGGGCTGACCCGCCGCGGCGGTGCGCAACCGCACCACCCGAGAACCCGAGCACCCAGGGGGAGATTTCATCCATGAACGAGCAACACGGCCGGCGGGTTCGCCGGCAGATGGCGCCCGCGGCACTGAGCGTGGCGGCGATCACGACCATGGTCTGGGTGGCCGGCGCATCCGGTGCTGTCGCCAACGACCGCGTCGTCATCGCCCTCGACCCGCCGACCGTCGAGAGCAACCTCTTCTGGCACGGCATCGGCGAGCGCATGCCGTCGATGTACGCGCTGGTCGGCCAGGACCCGATCACCGGCGCGTACGACAACTCCGAGCTCGCCGCCGAGTGGTCGGCCAATGACGGGTTCACCGAGTGGACCTTCCGCCTGCACGAGGACGCCCAGTTTCATTTCGACTGGGGCCCGGTGACCGCCCACGACGTCGTGCACTCCTATGAGCTGCATGTCGGCCCCGACAGCACCATCGTCGCGATCGAGCATCTGAGGGCCAAGGAGGTCGAGGCGCTCGACGACCACACCGTGGTCTTCCGCTTCGACGACCCGCGCACCGACTACGCCTTCCACCACGCCGGCCGCGGCGCCATGGTCGTCTATTCCAAGGCGCAATACGACGAGGAGGGCGTCGACGGCTACCACGCGATGCCCGCCGGCACCGCCCCCTACCAGTTCAAGGAACGGCGGATGGGCGAAGGTGTCATCTTCGAGCGCGCCCCGGACCACTGGCAGGGCATCGAGCCGGACTTCGCCGAGCTCTACATCCGCTGGGCCGGCGAGCCCGCGACCAAGCTGGCGCTGCTCTTGGCCGGCGAGGCGCACATCGTCGACCTGCCGCGCGAGATCCAGGGCGAGGCCTTGGCCGCCGGCAAGGAGATCATCGCGTCCCAGAACCCGGCCATGCACACTGGTGCGGTCTTCAAGGGCGTCTACAATCGGACCGGCGACGAGGCGCACAACCCGGACCTGCCCTGGGGCGACATCCGCATCCGCGAGGCGATGAACCGGGCCCTGGATCGCGAGCAGATGATCGAAATCCTCTATGACGGCCGGGCCGAGCCGGTGGTCCGCTGGGGCATGCACCCGCCGCACGAGGGCTATGTCGCAGAGCTCGAGGAGCGGTTCGAGGCCGAATACGGCTACGATCCGGAGCGCGCCAAGGAGCTGCTCGCGGAAGCCGGCTATCCCGACGCCTTCCCCGATCCCGTGGTCCCCATCGTCGTCACCACGCTCACCGGCAACCCCGAGTTCGGCACCATGGCCGAGCTCCTGCAGGTCTACTTCGAGGAGATCGGTCTGCAGACCGAGATGCGCGAGATGGACTGGGCGGCACTCGGCACGCTGAGCCGGGCCCG
>SLRI01000676.1 GCA_007131045.1 Rhodospirillales bacterium | reverse complement strand
TCATAGCCCATCGGCAGCAGCAGCTCGATCGCACCCGTCGCTTGCGTCCAGTTCTCGACCTCGATCGAGCGGCCGGCGTTGGACCCGGTCTCCCAGGTGAGCACGCCACCGGCGAACCAGCCATCGACGGCGCGCGGCTCGTTGATCGCTGCTGTGAAGACGGCGCGGTCGACGACGTCCACGACGGCACCTGAGCGGCTCCAGGCCTCCATCGCCTCGAACACCGCGGTGCCATCGGTGGTCGGCTCGCCGACGGTGGTGTCGTAAACGGGCTCGTCCTCGGCGGTGGTCCCGGCGACGACACAGCGGTAGAGACGGTTCTCGTACACCGCCGAGCCCGAGCCCGAACCGGTCGCCGCCCGCCCGTGATCGCCGAGCGCGTAGGCGGTCTCGCGGAGGACCAGCGGCGGCTGGACCGGCACCCGGCACCGATGGTCGCCGAGATCGGCGCGGCATTCCGGGCTGTAGAGCTCGCCGATGCGCTGCTGCAGCACCTGGGTCAGGCCCCTGAGCTCGGTCCGGAACACACCCTGCTCGGACAGCACCACCTCGCCGAACCAGCCGCAGGATGCCCATCGAGGGATCGGCCCAGTTGACCAGGAAGATGCGCACCTCGGCCCGGTCGAAGGGGCCGGCACGCAGCTCTTCCTCGGTCACCGCCGCGCTGTCGAACACGCCCTCGACGTCGAGATTGTCGGCGCCCATTGCGGCATCGTTGCTGATCGCCGTGCGCGAGTAGGCGGCGCTCGCCGCGTAGACCTCGCCGTCGACCACCAGATCCTGGTCGTGATCGGTGAAGCGGAGCACCATGCCGTCGACCCTGGTGATGCGCCAGCAGGTGGCGAGCGTGGTCACCTCGCCCGACGAGATGGCCGGCCAGAGCGGGCGAGGAGGTCTTCATCGAATGTCCCAACAGGGGAGCGCGGCCGGTGGAACTAAGACGCCCCAAAATTCTGACGCAATCGGTCGCCCGGGTGCTGCTCGACTTGTTTATGCCACCGGGCACCATGCTGCTGTTGATGCAGCCGGTCCTTTTCTGGCTGAGCCGGAGACCGCCCCTTTGGTGGATCCCGCCGGTATCACCGACGCGCGCGTCTTCGCCTGGTCGATCCCGCTCTGCGCCGACCTGACGCTCGCACACTGGACCTTCCGCTTGTTCGTGCGCGTCGGAAAAGGTGCCCCGGCGGAATCATGCTTGCACACGTCGGCAGCGCCATGCCCACAATAGGAGGGGCGCCGTCCAGACCAGGATCGCGAGCACGCCCAATACCGCGGCGATCGGGCGGTGGAAAAAGTACAGGAGATCACCCTGCGCCCGGATCATCGAGGCGACCAGATTCTGCTCGACGATTCCGCCCAGCACGAGGCCGAGGATGCACGGCGCTATCGGGAAATCGTTTTCCTCCATGAGAAAGCCGATTACGCCGAGCGCGAGCATGACGTAGACGTCGAACACCGAATTGTTCACGGCGTACGCCCCGACGATGCAGAAGAGCAGGATAACCGGGTAGAGATTGCCGGGCGGCACCGTCACCACGAAGCGCGAGAGCCGGATGGCCAGGGCGCCGACGCCGAACAGCAGGATGTTGGCGAGGAAGAACACGATGAAGATGGCGTAGACCAGTTCGGTCTGCTGCAGGAAGATCATCGGCCCCGGGGTGAGGCCCTTGATCATCAGCACGCCGATCACGATCGCGGTGATCGTGTCGCCGGGGATGCCGAACACCATGGCCGGGATATAGGCGCCGGCAACGCTCGAGTTGTTGGCGGAGGCGCCATCGACGATGCCCTCGACGTGGCCGCTGCCGTACTTCTCGGGCTCGCGGGAGAAGCGCCGGCCAACCGCGAACGAGATCCAGGCGGCGATGTCCGCGCCGGCTCCCGGCAGGGCGCCGATGAGTCCGCCGATCATGCCGCCCCGTACCACATTGACACGATAGCGACGAAGCGTCGGCCAGATCGCGGGCAACAGCGGACGTGGGGCGGCAATGCCCATCAAGGCTGAGCCCTGGACGTCACCTGCCGCCTTGCGCATGATCTCCGAGATGGCGAACATGCCGATCAGTGCCGGAATGATGTTGATGCCGCCGGTAAGGTCCGGCTGGCCGAAGGTGAAGCGGGGAAAGCCGCGCACCAAATCGATGCCGATCGTCGTCAGGAAGAGGCCGAGCAGCAGCGACAGGAACGCCTTGGGCAACGGTGCACGCGAGACGACCACGGCGCAGGAGAGCCCGAGCACCGACAGCCAGAAATACTCGAAGCTGGAGAAATTGAGCGCGAACGCGGCGAGCCATGGCGCGGTCAGGGCGAGCACCGCAGCGCCGATGATGCCACCGATGACCGAGCAGGAGAGGCTGGCGCCCAGCGCCGCCTCCACCTCGCCCTTGTGGCGCATGCGGTAGGCTTCGTCGACATAGGCGGCCGAGGCCGGCGTGCCGGGAATGCGCAACAGGCACCCCGGGATGTCGCCAGCGAAGATTGCCGTCGTGGCGGTGACGACGATCGCCGCAATTGCCGGCACCGGCTCCATGACGAAGGTGAGCGGTACCAGCAAAGCCGTCGCCATGGTGGCGGTGAGGCCCGGCACGGAGCCGATGAACACCCCGAAGAAGGCTGCGGCGACGATGATGAGGAGCGTGTTGGGCTCGAAGATCAGGCCAGCCGCGCTGAGGAGAATATCCACTCGGCGCTACCGAAACAGGGCTTCGAGCGGACCCACCGGCAGCGGGACGAGAAACAGCCGCGTGAACACCAGGTAGATCACGCTCGCCGAGGCGACACCGAGCGTCAGCGCAACGAGGAAGCGCCGGCCGAACTGCAGGGCCAGGGCGATGACGACCAGGGCGGCGGCAGCCATGAAGCCGATCTGCGGGGCGAGCAGCAGATAGGCGAGCACTGCCGCCGGGACCATGAGGATTCGCAGCCAGGCGGCGGCCGAGCCGGTCCAGGGCTCGCCCCTGAACAAGCTGCGGTCGGCCAGGTACTCCCGGACGCCGCGCACCATCAACGCGCCGCCGGCCAGCATCATCAAGACGGCGATCAGCGACGGGAAGAATGCCGGGCCGATCGGTTGATGGCCGGGCGGCGGGAACGTCTGCGCGTAAAGGAGCACGAGCACCGCGAAACAAGTGAACGCGGCGCCCGTGATGGCGTCGTTGAAGCGCATGGCGCGCTCGGCGAGACTACCCGCCCCTTGCTCAGTCCACGAGGCCGAGTGCCTGGATGACACCCTGGTTGCGCTCGTGCTGCTCGGCCATGAAGTCGCCGAAATCGTCACCAGCGGCCCAGAGCAGCCCGAAACCCGCCGTACCCATGAACTCGCGGTAGTCGTCCGAGTTGTAGATTTCGGTCATGGCCTCGATCAGCCGCTCGCGAACATCATCCGGCAGCCCCGCCGGCGCGACGATGCCCCGCCAGGAGCCGCCGGCGAAGGGCTCGCCGATGGCGTCCTCCACGGTGGGCACGTCGGGAAAGGCCTCGAGACGCTCCTCGGACAATACGGCCAAGGTCTCCACGCGGCCGGCGTCCCGCATCGCCCGCGCCTCGGGCACCGAGGAGTAGACGACATGGACATTGCCGGCCGCCAATTCGGCGAGCCCGGGTGCTGCCCCGTCCGAGGGAACGATCGGCAGCGCCATCGGGTCGATCCCCTGGCTCTGCAGCAGACCGGCGAGGGCAAGGTGATAGCCGGCGCCGACCGGTCCGCCCGACACGAAGAACTCGCCCGGCTGGTCACGAATGGCGTCGAGTGCCGACTGGAGATCCTCCCAGGGGCTATCGGCCGCGACGTGGAATGCCGCCGCATCGAGATTGATCAGGGCGATCGGCGTGAGGTCGCGGTAGCTGATCTCGGCGGTCCGCATGCCTTCGTAGGTGGCGATCTCGGCGGTGGCTAGACCCAGGGTGTAGCCGTCGGGTTCCGCGGTGACCATCGCGGTGTGCCCGACGATGCCGGCGCCGCCTGTGCGGTTGACCACGTTGACGGTGGTGGCGAGCTCCTCCTCGAGCAGATTGGCCACCTTGCGGGCGATGGCGTCGGTTCCGCCGCCCGCCGCCCACGGCACGATCAGTGTTACCGGCCGCTCTGGCCAATCCGCCTCGGCGGCAGGCGCGAAGAGCGCGACGCCGGCCAGGGCCGCGAGCCCGGCCTTCCAGAACGAATGCATGGTCTATTGCCCCCCGAATTCGCAGGCGGCCCTCAATGGCCGCACTTTATCAGGATTCGTAGCCAGTTCGGCCCGCCAGCACAAGCCGGCCGGTCTAGAATTTGCCCCACGTCCGATACGCCTCCTGCGGATCCATGCCGTCGAGAATGGCGGTCCGCACCTTGTTCTCGGTCGCCATCATCTCCTCGGTGCGGCCGATGACAGCCTCCGCCTGCGCCGCCGGAATGACGACCACACCGTCACGGTCACCGAGGAGATAGTCGCCGCTGTGTACCTCGACGTCTCCGATCTTGATGGGCTGCTCGAAGGCTTCCGGCAGCCAGTACCCGACCACGTCGCGCGGCGTGAAGTACCGGCAGAACACCTGAAAACCCATGCGCAGAAGGAAATCGACATCGCGGCAGCCACCGTCGACGACGTAGCCGCGGATGCCGCGCATCTGCAGCGTCTCGGCCGACAGCTCTCCCATGTGCGCAACGGTCGAATCATTGGGCTGGCAGACGATGACGTGATCCTTCGGCGCCTTGGAGAGAAGGCCCGTCCACTCCAGGAGCGTGGTGTCCGCATCAATCGTGCGATCCACGCGGCCGCTAACTGTCCACACGCGCCCAGAGAGGGATTGTTCGGGGAGGATCGGCCTCAGGCTCTGCGGCAAGGTGAAGTCGCTGAAGCCCATGGCGCGCATCGCGTCGTGGATGGCGCCCGTGTAGCATTTGGCCAGTCGATCGCAGAGGCTCAAGGCAAGGGTGCTCCTTGGAAATGCACAAGACTGTCGGACAGAGGTGGCTGGGTTCGTCTGGACAGATTTCCGCTCGCGATAAGTGGAGCCTCTGCCGTTTGCCGTTGGGTGCGCAATTCATGCTGCCGCGACCTGCGGCAGGCGGTGGAAGTAGGCGTGATCCGGCGTCCGGGCGTCAAGGCTCGAATGCGGGCGCTTGCGGTTGTAGAAGTCCAGATAACGGCCGATCGAAGCGCGGGC
>SLRI01000126.1 GCA_007131045.1 Rhodospirillales bacterium | reverse complement strand
TGTGCGAGGGCAAGCGGATCGGCCGCGCCGATCTCGATCTTTCGGTCGACGACGCGGCGGACGCGATCCTCAATCTCCGCCAGGTGCGCGAGCGCGCCGAGATCGGTGCCTTGCGCAGTGCTCTCGCCAGGGCCGCCGGCAACGTCTCGAAGACCGCGCGGCTGCTGGGCATCAGCCGCCCGACGCTCTATGATCTCCTGCGCAGCCACGGCCTGCGTGACTGACGGCGGTCCTTACGACTTGCTGTGATGAGCAGTCTGGCCGATTGTAAAGTTCTTTTACAATTTTTCTCATATCTTGACATTCGACAGCTTTATCTTGACATGGATCATACCAGCGTGCTCCAGACGATGCCGATTTGGCTGCTGTCGCGGCACCCGCGAAGCCCGCTGGTGACGATCCCGATGGATGTATGCGATCCGTCCGTTCGGGGCTGCCGGTGGGCGCCGTGCCGGCGGCCAGGCGAGAGGGCACAGCCCTGCATTTCGACCCGTCCGGCGTGGCCGGACGGGTTTTTTTTGCCACCGGGCGGTCAAACCGTTCTTTTGCCGTCAACCCGCCCAGCCTTGCCACGGCAACCGCCGACGCCATTATGTCGTACACCTGACGGATGACGCGGCCGGCGACGGCGCGCACCGATCTCATCGCCGATGCTCCCGGAGCCACTGCTCGATGGACGAGACGACCAGCAGCGTGACCGGAGCGACCCGGGTGCGGCTCGGCGCCCGGAATGCCGCCTCCGGTGAACCGGTTGACCAAGCCGCGCCAGCCCCGGCTGCCGACGCCGGAGCGGCGGTCGCGCCGGCGTTGCCGCCTGGCCGCATCACCTCGGCCGCGCGCTGGTGGCTCGACGATCTCGGCGCCGGCGGGCCGCTCGGCGAGGGGCGCGTTCGCTTCGTCACCCTTGCCGTCATGCGCTGGGTCGCCTTCGGCGGGCAACTCTTCACTGTGCTCTTCGTCCACTTTTCGCTCGGCATCAAGCTGCCGCTCGCCTGGCTGTTGCCGGCCCTCCTCTTGACCTTCGTCGTGAACGTCACTGTGCAGGTGCGCCGCGCCCCTACCGCACGCCTAGGCGAGCGGCCGATGTTCGCGCTGATGCTCTTCGACGTGCTGCAGCTGGCCTATCTCCTGGCCTTGACCGGCGGGTTGCAGAACCCGTTCATGCTGCTCCTGGTGCTGCCGGTCGGGCTGGGTGCCGCGACCTTGAACCGGCTGTACACCGCGGCCCTCACCGCAGCGGCCCTGGTCGTGCTCGCCGTCATGGCGACGATGCCGAGCCAGCTGCCCTGGTTCGACGGCAGCCTGCGCCTGCCGCCGCTCTATCTCTTCGCCTCCTGGCTCGCAATGTCGCTCACGCTGCTGCTGGTCGCGGGCTATGTCTGGCGGCTCGCCGACGATGCGCGGCGGCACGCGCTGGCGCTCTCGGCGACGCAGTTGGCCCTCGCCCGCGAGCAGCAGCTCTCGGCGTTGGGTGGCCAGGCGGCGGCGGCGGCGCATCTGCTCGGCACGCCCTTGGCCACGATCAACATCATCGCCAAGGAGCTGGTCCGCGAGCTGCCGGCGACGAGCCCGCTCAAGGAGGACGCGGACGAGCTTCTGGCCCAAGCGCAACGCTGCCGCGAGACGCTGGCCAGCCTCGGCAGCGGGCGCCGCGACGCCGCGCATTCGACATTCACCAAGGCGCCGTTCTCCATCCTGCTCGGCACCATCGCCGAACCCTACCGCGGCCCGCTGGTCGATATCGACGTCGCCCTCGATGTCGCCGACGGGCTGAACGAGCCCCGGGTCAGCCTGGCCCCGGAACTGCGCCACGCCATCGCCAATCTCGTCGACAATGCCGTGCGCTTCGCCGAGCGTCGGGTCGAGATCGCGGTCGCTGTCGACCACTGCGGGGTCACGGTCGATATCGCTGACGACGGGCCCGGCTTCAAGCCGGAGGTCCTGGACTGGCTCGGCGAGCCCTATCTCTCGACCCGCCGCAAGGAAGGCGGGCTCGGCCTCGGAGTCTTCATCGCCAAGACGCTGCTTGCCCGAACCGGTGCCAAAGTGCATTTTGCCAACCGAGACAAGTTGTCTCACCGGAGAAAAGGTGCTTTGGTCCGTATCGTCTGGCCAGCAGGCGCCCTTGAACAGCTTGGACGGGAGCCTACCCGTGACGATTGAAATGGAAACGCTGAACGAGCCGACACAACACCGTTTCTCGAGCACCGAGCCGCCGGTCTTGATGTTGGTCGACGACGACGCCCCCTTGCGTCGCAGCCTGCAGCGCGCGATGGAGCGGCGTGGCTTTCAGGTCTATGCCGGCGAGAGCTTGAAGGAAGGGCTCAATATCGCCCATTCGATCAAGCCGGCCTACGCGGTGATCGATCTCCGCCTCGAGGACGGATCGGGCATCGATCTGGTGGCGCGCATCCGCGACCTGCATCCGGGCACACGCATCGTGGTGCTCACCGGCTACGGCAACATCGCCACGGCCGTTGCGGCGATCAAGGCGGGGGCGGTGGACTACATCGCCAAGCCCGCCGATGCCGACGACGTCATCGCGGCACTTCTGAGCACCGGCAGCGGCCTGCCACCGCCCCCGCAGAACCCGATGTCCGCCGACCGGGTACGCTGGGAGCACATCCAGCGGGTCTTCGAGCAGTGCAACCGCAACGTCTCGGAGACCGCACGGCGGCTGAACATGCACCGCCGCACCCTGCAGCGCATCCTGAACAAGCGCGCGCCCAGGGAATAGGGCCGCCGCCGGGTTGCTGACCGATACCGACACGGAAGGCCGACGATAGGGCAGGGAAGGAAGGATCGATGATCGCGGGTCGCGACACGGACACCGGCGGCATGGCCGACGGCAGCGCCGGCAAAGTCTTGCTGGTCGACGACGATGCGCCGCTCAGGCGCAACCTAGTGCGTGCCCTGGAGCGGCTGGGATACGAGATCGCCACAGCCGCCAGCTTGCGCGAGGCCTACGACGTCGCCGCCAGCTTCGTGCCCGAGTTCGCCGTGGTCGACCTCAACCTCACCGACGGTCACGGCATGGAGCTGGTCGAGACGCTGCAGGAACTACGCCCGGGGATCCGCGTCGTGGTGCTCACCGGCTACGACAGCATCGCCTCCTCGATCGTCGCCACCAAGGCCGGGGCCGTGGGCTACCTCGCCAAGCCGGTCAAGCCCGAGGAGCTGGCCGCGGCCCTCGCTGGCGAGCTCGATCAGCCGGCAGACGAGAGCCCGATGTCGGCCGACAGAGTGCGCTGGGAGCACATCCAACGGGTCTTCGAGCAGTGCAGCCGCAACGTCTCGGAGACCGCCCGACGGCTCAACATGCACCGCCGGACTCTGCAGCGCATCTTGAGTAAGCGGGCACCCCGGCCCTGACCGGGCGCCGGCCGGGCCGGAACCGTTCGTTCAGGTGAAGAGTCGCACGGCGACGACGATGAACCATGGTGTAGGCGGCAACGGTGGCGGCGATCGCCACCGGCTGGTAACGCTTGGAGACCGTGGCCTGGGCGGTCTGCCAGCCCAGCGACAAGGCCTGCGGAGGGGTGGTCGCGACGAAATCGCGCTGGCTCACCATGGTGTAGCCTCGACCGTGATCAACGCTTCCCGATCGAATGCATGCAGCTCTGCAACCTTCATCCCGACCTCCCTTTTGGTTCTTGTCGGCCGTGTAATGTCGGCCGGGAGGGTGAACTCGTCGTCGGGGCCAGGGTGACAAGAGGCCGCAGTGATCTTTCACCGCATTGTGCGGTTAGCCGGCAGCGACGCCCTCGTCGCCCGCGCCACAGACCAGCGCACAGAGCCGCTCGTCCGGTCCCGGACGGTAGGCCCCGGTGCGCAGTGCGGCGAGGCCGGCCGCGGCCGACAGGTCGGCGGCGAGGCCATAGGTCAGCCAGAGATGGCGCGCCGCCTCCAGCATGGCGTCGTCCTCGATCAGCACGATTTCGGCGACATGTGCCCGGGCGATCTCGAGATTGATCGCCGCCGTGGTCCGCGCCGCCATGGTGGCGACCCGGGTATCGACCCGCTCGAGCGCGGTGACCACACCAGCCTCGAGGCTGGTCTTCAAGGTCGGGCAGCCCACCGGCTCGATGCCGACGATGCGGATGCCGGGGTTGATGGCGCGGGCCGCGAGCGCGATGCCGGAAATCAGCCCGCCGCCGCCGATCGCGACCAGGATGGTGGTGACATCGGGTAGATCGTCGAGGAGTTCGAGCGCCACGGTGCCCTGACCGGCGATCACCGCCGGGTCGTCGAACGGATGGATGTAGGTCCGGCCGTCAGCCTCGGCCCGGGCGAGGGCCGCTTCGTTCGCCTCGTCGAAATAGTGGCCCCTGACCATGAGCTCGGCACCGAAGGCCTGGATCTTGCGTCGCTTCAACTCGGCCGTGTTGTCCGGCACGTAGATGGTAACCGGCACCCCCGCCTGCCGGCCGGCGAAGGCCACCGCCGCCCCGTGATTGCCGCCCGAGGCGGTGACCAGCCCGCGCGCCCGAGCCGCCTCGTCGAGGGTCGAGAGCTTGTGCAGGGCACCCCTGGCCTTGAACGAGCCCGTCGCCTGCAGGTTCTCGAGCTTGAGCCAGAGCCCGGGCTCGTCGGCGCGCAACAGCGGCGTCCGGCGGATGTGCGGGGCGATGCGGGCCTGGGCGCGGCGAATGTCGGCGAGGGTCGGGTGCATCTGCCGGGCATAGCCGGCCGGCCGGGCGGCCGGCAAGTCCCTTGACCTTCCGGTCGCTGGAAACTCCATATGGACGCCGTCGCAAGAGGAGCCGTCCGCCATGGCCGCCGAGCCGAAGACCTGCCACCCGCCCGAGACCCCCAAGACCTGCTGCCACGGCCACGTGGCCAAGGACCCGGCCGAGTTCGAGAACGTGCCCGAGGGCACGGTGTTCATCTGCCCGATGTGCGAGGGCGTACGACAGATCGGCCCCGGCAGCTGCCCGATGTGCGGCATGGCGCTCGAGCCCGAGACGGTGACCGCCGACACGGGCCCGAGCGCGGAATACCTCGACATGCTCCGCCGGACCAAGATCGCGGCGGTGCTGGCCGTACCACTGGTCATCCTCGCCATGGGCCGGCATCTCTTTCCGGGCCTGTTCCACGGCCTGCCGGCGGCACCGTTGAACTGGGCCGAGTTCGCGCTGGCCACGCCGATCGTGCTCTGGGCCGGCTGGCCGT
>SLRI01000621.1 GCA_007131045.1 Rhodospirillales bacterium | reverse complement strand
GCCGTGGGCCGTGCCGCCGTGGGCCGTGCCGCCGTGGGCCGTGGGCCGTGCCGGAGGCGCCGCCTGCCGGCACGTTCGGCACGCCGAGACCGGCCCCTGCAGCGCGCCGACATCTGTGGTCGCGCGGTGAACCGCGCCGCGGCGGCAACAAGCGGTTGCTTCGCGGCCGACCCAGCTGCCGACGCGCCGTTCAAGCGGCGCGGGTGGCCATCTTGGCCTGGCCCTGGCGATGGGCGGCATCGGCGTGGTCGTTGGGATCGCTGCGGAACGGGGCCAGTACCTGCATGGCAGCGCGGCTGCCGAAGAGAAGCTCGATGATGCGAACCCGATCCATGACGACGGGATCGAACAACGGCCGCGCACCGAGGCCCGGCTCGCCCGGCTGCAGGACGGCCCGATAGCGCTCGAAGGCGCGCGTGAAGACGAAATCGATCTTGGTCGCGAGGCCGATGCGCTTCGCCATCAGCCGCATGTTGGCCGCAGCGGCAGCGTTTTGCTCCAGCTTTCGCCAGTCGATCTCCGCCTCGGGATCGTGAAGATTCTCGAAGGCCGGCAGAAGCTGCTCCTGCAAGGCATGGGCGAGCCGCGACTGGATCAACTCGAAGGTCTCGGTCTTCAATTTGCGCAAGGCGCGATGATCGAACTTGACCTTGGTCGCGACGTCGAGGAGCGATTCGAGGTTGGAAACGATGCTCTGCAGGGGCGGCAACAGGCGGCGTGGCTCGGTCGTGGGTGGTGATGCGGCAATGCCGCGAAACAGCCGGACCATGTCGCTCTGGCAGGCCTCGGCGACCATCGCCGCCGCTTGCTGGCGCTCGCGCACCCCCCACTCGAAATCCCCGGAGAGCACCGGCTCGATGATCGAGAGCGGCAGCTCGGAGCGGTTGACCAGGAGCTCCGCCACGAGCTGAAAGCAGTCCTTGCCGGTGCCGGCGGCGAGACCCAGGAGACCGGCGATGTGCTCCTGGGCCGCCTTGTCGAGCTCGAGCATCGGCTTGGGCGGCAACGCCCAGACCGTCGTCACCACGGCTTCGGCGACCGGCAGGAGATGCTGCGCGATCCGCAGCGGCAGCTGCAGCTCGCGAACTTCCGCATCGCGGCTCTGCCGGCCGGTCTCCAGCACCTCGCCCACGGCCACGGCGCAGGCCGGCCAGAGCTCCCGGCCGACCTCCAGAATCAAGGCCGCATCGTCCATCGTCCGGCTCTTCAGACGATCGCGCAGCGCCGCCGCCAGCTCCTCGTCGAGATGCGCGAAGGTCAGGGCGATCAGCCGCGACAGCCGATCGCGCGGCACCCGCATCATGCCCGGGCTCCACGCCGGCCCGTCGACCAGCAGCTCCTCGAACGGCAGTACGAAGAGCCGCTCCATGCTCATCGGCCGCGGCGGCCGGATCTGAGCCAGGCGCAGACGTTGCTGATCGAGCAGCTTGTCGAGCGGGCCGCGCTTGGCCAGCCGGTCGACCACGCCGACGATCTTCAAAAGGGTCTGGTCGTCGGCCTTGCGCAATTGGCCGACCAGCGCATCGAAGGCCTCGCTGACGCTCATCGGTGATCACCCGCGAGGTGACCGGCCGTCGAGGCGACCAGCGTCGGCAGGACCGGGACGCTCGTCCGGCAGCGGCCCATGTCACGCCACTCCGGCACGCAACGCCTCGGCCCGGGCGCGCATGCCGGCCATCATCGAGCCGGACTTCCAGTCTTCGTGCAGCTTGACCGAGCGGCTCCGCTGAACCGATGCATCGAGCCGCAAGACCTCCACCTTGCCCTCTTCGGCGAGCGCCTTGTCGAGCGGCAAGAGGCGGTGAATCTGGGCTATGGCGGCCCGTTGCATCGGGCGATCCTCGCCGGCGGCCGCCTGCCAGATGGCGAGGATTTCGGGCCAGCCGTCGAGCAGCCAGTCGGGCAAGGCGAACCGCTCGCGCACATCGTCGCGGCCGTCGCGCCAGGTACGGACCAGCTCGGTGATGTCCTCGAGGCGGGTCTGACAATCGACGATCAGCGGCGCCACCTCGCGGTGCGTCCAGTCGGCGCAATCGGCGATCTGTTGGGCCCGTTCCTTGTTGTCGCCGCTCTCCAGGGCCGACCAGCGGGTGATCGCCTGGGCGAACGGCCGCAGCTGCTCGAGCACCACCGGGTGCCGATTGCCGAGCTCGCTGCCGGCGAAGCCGATCGCCGAAGCGTAAAACGCGATGTCGCCCACGGTGTCGATCACCTCGTCGGCGGTCAGCCCGATCTTGGGCGTCAGCGCCACCAGCCGCCGCTTGATCTCGTTCTGCACGGCCTTGTCCTCGCCGGCCGAGCGATGCAGCTCCTTCTCGTCGATGCCGACTTTGCGCAACAGGCGCATCAGCATGAGGTAGTTGGTCAGATTGACGATGCCGTCGTCGCGCTCGGCCGCCTTCTTGGCGGCGGCAGCGGCATCGCGGCCGGCCGAGCCGGCGATCGCGACGTTGCGCGCGCAGCGGCGGACGGTGGCCGGCGTCACCGCGTCCACGCTCAGGAGGTTCTCCAGCAGCACCTCGTCGTGCACCGAGAGCTGGCAGAACTCACGGGTCGCCCGGAGATCCATGACGTAGTAGCCGCGCGCCCCGGAGGGATTCGGCACCAGGAGCTCGACCGCGCCGCCCTTGGCCAGGCGCGCCTTGGCACCGGAGATCAGGGGCGTGGTGAACGGAATACCGACAGTCCGTTCGGTGTGGGGCAATGGTCGGCTCTTGTCGTGATCCTTGCTCATCCAATCGGGCACCCATCGCTTGAAGATCAGTGCGATGCTAGCCCGAATTTATTGCGATCGGGTTAATGACCCTGAACTTTTTGCGCGCCGCTGCTCGCCGGTGGCGGACAAGAGGGCACCGAGGATACCGAGCGCCAGGGTGGCCCCGGCGACGACCACGAGCGGGATTGCCGGAAGCCAGCGCCAGGCGTCGGGGGAGAGGGAGGTGACCACGGCGCCGGCCACGAGGCCGCCGAGGAGAGACGCCGGCAGGCTCGCCGCCAGCCCGAGTAGACCGAGCTCCAGCGCCCCGAGCACGGCGCGCTGCCGGCGCACCGCGCCGAGCAGGCCGAGCACGGCGAGCTCTTCGGCCCGTTGCCGATAGCCGGCAGCGAGCGCGCCCGCGAGAACCAGTGCGGCGGCGAGCAGGGTCACCCCGGTCGCCAGGCCGAGTGCCGCGGCGATCGCCCGCACCAGTCCTTCGAGTGCCCTGAGCACGTCGGCCACCTCGATCACCGGTGCTGCCGGAAACCGCGTGCCCAAAGCGTCGATCAGCGGCCCGGTGGCCATGTCGGGGGCGAGCCAGAGGGCGGCGATGCGGCGATGCGGCGGCGGCTCCTCGGGTGGCGCCAAGAGGATCGGGAAGTCGAGATCGAGCCTCGTCCAGTCGACCTCGTGGAGCGCGCCGATCGCGACCTCCAAGGGCCGGCCCACCAGATCGACGGTCAGCCGATCGCCGAGCCCGAGGCCGAGCCTGGCTGCGATGCCAGCCTCGAGCGAGGCCAATGCCACCTCACCGTTCGCGTGGGCCCGGGCGAAGTCTCGGGCAGCCTCGGGCGTCGTCCAGGAGAGACCGCGATCGCCGCGGATCACCCAGGCGACGTCGCGCGGGACGTCGATGTCGTGTACCGGGCGGCCATCGAGACGGAGGACCCGGCTGTGCAGAAAAGGCACGCTGCGGCTGCGCACGACACCCGGAAGATCGGCGCTGAACCGATCGAACGCCGGGCCTCGGGCGGGATCGAGATCGATCACCACGAGGTCGGGCGCGGTCGCCGGCAAGGTCATGGCGAGGTGCCGGTCGGCGAGCCGCTCGATGGTCAGCACGGCCGAGAGTGCGGCGAGGCCGAGGCCGAGGGCGGCGATGGTGGCTTTCGTCGGCGCCCCGGGCCGGCCGAGATTGGCGAGCGCCAGCCGAAAGATCGGTGCGTGCCCGAGCCGCTTTCGCAAGCGCCCGGCCAGTGCCAGAACGACGCCGCCCCAGGCCCAGAAGAAGCCGAGGCCGGCGAGCAGCAGGAAGAGCACGCCGAGGCTGACCAGCGGCAGGGCGCTCGCCCGAACGACGAGGCCCGCCAGCAGGAGACCGAGGGCGCCCATGGCGATCCAGGGGAGGACCGGGCGGCGCCGATCGTCGCTCTCGACCAGCGATCGCAAGAGGGCGCTCGGCGGTGTCCGGGCAGCCCGGGTGAGCGGCAGGAGCGCGAACAGGAAGGTGGTGCCGAGGCCCATGAGCGCGGCGGTGGCGAGGGCTGCCGGCTGCAGGATCGGACCACCCCCCAGCCCGTCCGACCAGGCGGCGGCGAGGCGCTCGAGCAGCAGCGATGCGACGGCGCCGAGCAGCACACCCGAGGCGGTCGCGGCCAGCGCGACCAGGGCGAGTTGTGCCACGTAGAGGCGGCTGGTGAAGCCAGCGGTGGCGCCCAGGGTCTTGAGCACCGCGATCGTCGCCGTCTTGCGCTCGAGATGCGCGGTCACCGCGCCTGCGATCCCGAGCCCGCCGATCACCAGGATCGCCAAAGAGAGGGCCAAGAGGAGGGCCCGGCCGAGGGCGATGCTGCGCTCGATCCCCGGAATGCCGTCGGCAGCGTCGACGATCCGCCAGCCGGCATGCGGCAGCCGCTCTTCCACCGTGCGGACCACGGCAGCGCCCTCGAGGCCCGGCGAAAGACGCAGCCGGCTGTACCAGTAGACGGTGGCCCCTGGAGCCGCCAGCCCGGATGAGGCCAGCGCCTGATCGGTGACGATGACGCGCGGGCCGAGGGCGAAGGCGCGCAGCGCCCGGTCGGGTTCGGCCAGCAGCTTCGCCCTGATCTCGACCTCGAGCGATCCCAGGCGGAGCCGATCGCCGATGGCGAGGTCCAGGCGCTCCAGCAACACGGCGTCGACCGCGGCCCCGTGCCGGCCGTTCACTGCGGCCAGGGCGTCTGCCGGCGCCCCGCCTGCGGCGATCGGTGGATCGAGGACGAGTTGCCCGTAGAGCGGGTAGACGTCGTCGATCGCCTTGAGCTCGACCAGGGTGCCGCGGCCGTCGTCGAGCCGAACGGCGCGCGGGCGGAGCTCGGCTGTGACGCTGAGCCTGCCGAAACCCTCCAGGAGCTCGCGCTCCGTGGCGCTCGGCGGCCGGTGGAACAGGCGGAACGAAAGGTCGCCGCCGACGGTCGTCTCGGCGTCGGCGCGGGCCCGATC
>SLRI01000489.1 GCA_007131045.1 Rhodospirillales bacterium | reverse complement strand
GGGCGATCGCCCTGCGCTTGTGCGCGCGGATCGCCCAGCGGCCGCTCACCGTCCGCGGCCAGCCCGAGCGCCGCGAGCGGATCACCCTCTCGATCGGCCTCGCCGGCTGGCGCCCGGGCGAACGCCCCCTCGACTGGTACGCCCGCGCCGATACCGCCCTCTATGCCGCCAAGCACGACGGCCGCAACCGTGTGGTCGTAGTCCCGGCGCACGCGGACTGAGTTGCCGGCGAGTGTCGGTCGAGATCGTGTCCCTGGGCGCGGTGTAGCCGAACCGTGCCCAGCTTGTTCTCCGGCCTCGGCATACGCGCCTCGGCGGGAACCCGGCTGTGTCGGTAGCGTCCGGACAACAGCGCAACGCCGAGGCCGGCCCGGCACGAAGTCTGCAGCAGCGCCTGAAAATGAGCGATGGCGACGAGCAACGCCATTCCAGTTTGTGTATTTTATCCTAATACCAGGCGCCGGTCAAGCCACCATTCGGGGTCGCTCGGCAATTCGAGGGGTCGGGATCGAAGCCGCACGGCCCGACTTCCACAGTTGCCGCAACGCGCCCGACAAGCTATTCAATCACAAAACTTTTCTAGATCACCTGCGACAAGCTGTACGCTCGGGTTCGTTCGTCGAAAGTCGGGTTCGTTGGCCCGAGAGTCGGGTTCGTTCGTCGTTTTGATGGGTTCGTTAGTCGATTTCCTCGGTTCGTTCGTAGCCGAATCGGGCGAAATGTGCCGTTTCATGCGCCATCACGAACGCTTATGGCGCATGAAACGACGTAGATTATGACAA
Organism: Rhodospirillales bacterium; assembly: GCA_007131045.1. GTDB lineage: Bacteria > Pseudomonadota > Alphaproteobacteria > Geminicoccales > Geminicoccaceae > SLRI01. Next base: position 4,403 of record SLRI01000489.1, on the reverse strand, counting down.
ATGAGTCGATATATGACGCACCGCTCGGGTTCATGGCGCATGAAACGACACATTTCTCGGGTTCATCGCGCATCTGACGAACACCGATTCGGCAGATCATGTGTAGGCATACAGTTGTACATAAGTGTTTATTATAGGCAAATAAACGTATTAATGCGCGCGAAACGGAATTTTTCGTCGTGTGGGTGATTTTCTGGCGTACAAATTCGCAGATTTTTCTCCTCGAACCGGCTGTTGCGGCCGACCGGCGGTATTTTCGTCGCTGCTGCGGCGTGAAAATCGAAAAAGCGAGGAAAGCAGGGGGCGATGATCGCCCCCTGCGACCCCCACGGTATCTTGATGACGGTGGTGGCGGGTGGGGCCGGGGGTTTTTTCGGGGGCCAGGATGGAAAAAGAAGCTCGGTTAGTTCAACGCGTTGGGCGGATGGACGGGATGGCTGTCGGAACCGTTGGCCCATTTTCCGGAATTTCGCCTGCCGTTCGGCGAAAATACCGAGTCCCGCCCACCCCGCCGCGGCGCCGAGTAACGGAGGGGCTCGGGGAGGCGCTGCCTCCCCGAATTCCTTCCCCTTAGTTGCCGAGCGTCAGAACGGTATCTCGCTCGCGACGACGAGCCTCTCGACCTGCGCGGCGCTGGTGGCGGTTCTCGAGCCTGTCCCCACGGCGGCCTGACGTGAAGCTTTCTCGATCGAGTTGAGGGCGCGGCGGATCTCGCCGACATCATTCTGTTCGACGCGCCGCGCACCGGTGGTGTCGAACTCGTCGAAGAAATAGACGCCGCGGGTCGCCTGCATCGCATCGCGTTGGCGCGCAGTGCCGCTTCATGAGAGGCGAATACTCGTGTGCAATGCAGCCCCGTTCACCATCGCTTGACTCTCGAGATCGACTAAGCTTTCACATTTATTTTACCTACCTCAGGGTGCCGCTGTGAACAGAATCAATCTTGAAGATACCAAAAAAGACGCCGAAAAACTCGGGCTGCAATTCTTGACGGACGACCTGAGGTTATTGATGCCTGTATTCGAGGAGATCGAACAGCTCTATGCGGGGCTGGAGTCGTTGGAGGAGCAACCTGCGGACCTTGCGGCAGTCGCGTGGCGTGGCCAGGCGCCGGCGGCCGACGAGAACAGGCACAATGCATGGACATGGCGCGCCGAGTTGCCGCCCACCGCTGCCGGGCCGCTCGATGGCAAGCGCGTCGCAATCAAGGACAACATCTGCGTGGCGGGGCTGCCGATGCGCAACGGCTCGCCGCTCTTGGCCGACTTCGTCCCGACCGTCGACGCCACTGTCGTCGAGCGAATTCGCGCCGCTGGGGGAACGATCATCGGCAAGGTGGCGTGCGAGGATCTGTGCCTTTCGGGTGCGAGCCATACCGGCATCTCGGGACCGGTGCGCAATGCTCGCCTGCCCAGTCATTCGAGCGGCGGCTCGTCGTCCGGCTCGGCCACGGTGGTGGCGCTCGGCGAGGCGGACATAGCACTCGGCACCGACCAAGGCGGCTCGGTGCGCATCCCAGCGAGCTGGTCTGGGGTGTACGGCCTGAAGCCCACCTTCGGGCTCGTGCCCTACACCGGTATTTTTCCCATCGAGATGACGCTCGACCACTGCGGCCCGATCGCCGGCAGTGTCGCCGATCTCGCCCTGGCCCTTGCGGCGATGGCTGGGCCGGACCCGCTCGATCCGCGGCAGCGCGACGTCCAGGTCGACGACTATGTCGGCGCTTTGTCGCCACCCGACATAGCGGGGATGCGCATCGGTCTGGTCAGCGAGGGCTTCGGCCATCCGGTCAGCGAGGCCGAGGTCGACCGGATCGTGCGGGCCGCTGCCGACCGCTTCGCCGCCCTGGGTGCCGTCGTCACGGAGCTTTCGATCCCGCTGCACCGGGCCGGGTTGCCGATCTGGGCGATCATTCTCATGGAGGGATCGACCGACCTCCTGGTCACCGGCGGTGCGCTCGGGAGCAACTGGGCCGGCCGCTACATGGCCGAGCTCAACCAGCAGATCGTGGCCGGCCTCGCGGCCGACCCGGCAGGGCTCGCGGCCACCGCCAAGCTCAACCTCCTGGTGACGGAGCACGTCCGACGCCATCACGGTCGGTCCTACTACGCCCGCGCCCAGAACCTGCGTCCGCGGCTGCGGCAAGCCTACGACGAAGCGCTCGCCGAGGTCGACCTCCTGTTGATGCCGACCGTGCCGTTCTGCGCCACGCCCCTGCCGCCGAGCGGCTGCGGCATCGACGTGACGGTCGGGCGCGCTAGGGACGGTATCGACACCAACACCTCGCTGTTCGACGCCACCGGACATCCCGCGCTCAGCTTCCCCTGTGGCCAAGTCGACGGGCTGCCGGTGGGCGCCATGCTGATCGGCCGGCATTGGGGTGAGGCTCGGCTGTTGAAGGCCGCTCACGCCTTCGAGCAGAGCACGGATTGGCAGCAGCTGTAGCAGCCGCTCGCCGTGGTCGCCCGCGAGCACCAGTGGCCTGCGCTCGTATCATAGTAAGCCGGCCGCGCGCTCGCTGGCCCCTGCGGCTCTGTAAAGAACACTGACAACATCCGTCGACGCTGTTCCCATCTTCCGGGTGAGCGACCGCTCGCAATTCATTCCAAGAATGAGGATTCCGGCGGACAGGCAAAGAACATCGCTCGCATTCGACTCGCGATCTGCCTGCGAACTTCCGTCGCGCTCACATCGTCCGATTGTCATTTTTTCTTACATAACAACAGTTGAGTAAAACTCTGTCGGACTGCAGTATAAAAATTGACTGGTTTCTTTCTTTTTGTGAATGTCGATCTGTGAGTTGATGGCCAAGCGCGGGGCGCTCGGTCATCCCGGTGGAAAGGTCATATTTACTGAAGCTTCCTGAGAAAATTGCGAGTGATAGATAATGCAGGTGAATTTGCGGGAAGACGTTGACCGATCATCGATCGATTTGGCCGGGGTATCGCCAGCAATCGTCGACGGCGAGAGCAGTGGTGCCCGAGATCGCGCGCGGTCGATCGACGGTAGCGATGTCCGGCCGGAGGCCTGCACTATCGCCCTCGACATCATTGGCCTGAGCAAGTCGTACGGCGCCACCCACGCGTTGCGGAGCGTGGATCTCCGCCTCGAGCGCGGCGAGGTCCATGCGTTGCTCGGCGAGAATGGCGCTGGCAAATCGACGCTCGTGAAGGTGCTGAGCGGCATCGTGCGGCCGGATGCCGGCAGCATCGCGATCGCCGGCGTCCCCTTCGCGCCGACGTCGTTGATGGAAGCCCGGGCGGCCGGCCTGTCGACCGCCTTTCAGGAGCTCAGTCTCCTGCCCAACCTCAGCGTCGCCGACAATCTGATGCTGCCGCGGCTGCGGAAGGACCGCCTCGGCCTTGCGGCTGCCGCTGCCAATGTCCGGGCGGCGGAACGCGTGCTCGCCGAATTCAACGCGGCGGAGATCGACCCGAAGATCCTGGTCGGCGATCTCTCGCTGGCGGAGCGGCAGCGCATCGAGATCGTCCGCGCCTTCAGCCATCGGCCGCGCATCCTCGTTCTCGACGAGCCGACCGCGGCCCTGGCGCAGCCGGAGTGGCTTTTCCATGAGGTCGAGCGCGTGGCGCGCGCCGGGACGGCTGTACTCTACATCACCCACCGGCTGGCCGAGGTTCGCCGTCTCTGCTCCCAGGCCACGGTGCTCCGCAACGGCAGCAAGATCGACACTGTCAGGCTGACCGGGACCAGCGATGCGGATGTTTTCCGCATGATGGTCGGCAAGGCGCCAGGTGAGCGGGCGCAGCGGTCGATGGCCGCGCCGGACGCAGAGGCGCCGGCCGCCCTCAGCGTCCGTGACCTCTCGGGTGCCGCAGTGGACGGCGTCAGTTTCGACCTCCGCCCGGGCGAGATCCTGGGGGTGGCGGCGCTCGAGGGTCAAGGTCAGCGCGAGCTGTTCCGCATGCTTGCCGGTGCGGCGCCCGTACGGCGCGGGACAATGGCCGTGCGCGGCCGCACCGTCGCCCCCCGCTCGCCCGCCCGGGCGCTGAAGATGGGCATCGGCTTCCTGCCCGAAGACCGCAAGTCCGAAGGCATCTTCCGCGGGATCGGCACCACCGAGAACGTCTCCCTCTCGGTCATCGACCAGATGACCCGCCTCGGCCTGATCGACCGGGAGGAGGAGCAGCGCCGGGTGGGCGCGCAGGCCACCGAAGTGGAACTCCAGAACGGCTATCTCGGGCGGCCGATCGATGCCCTCTCCGGCGGCAACCAGCAGAAGGCGCTTCTGGCGCGCGTGCTCCTGACCGGCGCCAAGCAGCTGGTCCTCTACGACCCGACCCGTGGTGTCGACGTCGGCACCAAGGAGCTGATCTACGGCGTCATCCGGCGCTTCGTCGCCGATGGCGGCAGCGTGCTGATCTACTCGACCGAGCTCGAGGAGC
>SLRI01000646.1 GCA_007131045.1 Rhodospirillales bacterium | reverse complement strand
TGGACCAGCCAGTCGGCGACGCTGCCGGCGAAGCTGCGGGCGACGTAGAGATCGAAGCTGTCGCCGGCGAGGCTGTGGAGCACGAGCGCCACGCCGTTCAGCCCGGTCTGCGCCATCGCACCGGCCGGAAACACTGTCGGGTGGAGGTCGAGGTCGAGGCCCTTCTGCAAGAGGTTGCGCGCGCCCTCCCCGGTCAGTCGCAAGACGACGCGGCCGTGGCTCTGGTCGATCGCGGCTGCATGCTCGGCGAGCCGCCGGCGGGCCTCGACGGCGACGCCGCCCTGGCGGCCTTCCGGGTCCTCGGTGACGATCAGCCAGTCGCGCGGCCTGAGGCAGAGGATCCTGATGGCGTCCAGACGGCCCGTGGTGTTGGGCTCCTCCGGCAGCTCGAGCCCGAGGACACGGGCGGTCTCGCGCTCGTGGCCGGGCCTGGCTATCACCTGGACGAGACAGAGCCCGCGGCGCTCCCAGAGGCGTGGGCCACCCTTTCCGGTGGCGACGGTCTCTGCGGCCAGCAGGGCCGCATGGTCCTTCAAGGGCTCAGCCACGCAGCCGCGCTCCTTCTGGATCGACGAACGTGGGGGCCGTGACCTCGACCGTCACCCGCTCCTTCTTCAGCGGAAAGACGGCATCCACGCGGCTGCCGTGGCGCTCGGTGCCGCGGGCGAGCAGGCCCAGGGCGATGGTGCGGCCTTCGCTCGGGCTGAAGGCGATCGAGGTGACGTGGCCCTCGTCGTTGGCCTGGACCGCTTCGGCCCCTTCCGGCACGAGGTGGGCGCCGGCGCGCAGCCGGTGCTCGGGATCGACGACTTTCAGGCCGACCAGGACCGGGCGCCTCGGGTCCAAGAGGCCTTCGCGGTCCCTGAGCGCGTGGCCGATATGCGGCTTCTTGCGGCTCTGCATTCGGCCGAGGCCGAGATCGCCCGGTGTCGTCCGGCCGTCGAGCTCGGGGCCGGCGACGTGGCCCTTCTCGATCCGCATCGTGCCCATCGCTTCGAGGCCGTAGGGGGTGATGCCCATACCCTGGCCTTCGCGCATCAGGCGGTCGTAGAGGTCGTGGGCGTAGCCGGAAGGCACGTAGATCTCGAAGGCGCGCTCGCCCGAAAAGCTGATCCTGGCGATACGGCAGACGATATCCCCCACCCTGCCCTCGGCCACCGCCATGAACGGGAAGGCCGCGTCGCCGAGCTCGGGCCGGCTCACGACTTTTTGCAGGAGCTCGCGCGAGCGGGGGCCGGCAATCGCGACGCCGGCCCATTGCTCGCTGACCGAGGCGTAGGCGACGTCGAGCTCCGGCCAGTAGTATTGGTGGTAGAGCTCGAGGTGGCTCATCACCGGGGCGGCGTTGGCAGTGGTGGTGGTGATCATGAAGTGGCCGGGGGCCAGGCACCAGACCGTGCCGTCGTCCATCACCATGCCGTCTTCGCGCAGCATCAGCCCGTAGCGGGCGCGGCCGGGCTTGATGGTCGCAAAGCCGTTGCAGTAGAGGCGCTCGATGAAGGTGAGCGCGTCCGGGCCGATCAGCTCGATCTTGCCCAGGGGCGTGGTGTCGGCGATGCCGACCGCGCTACGGACAGCCTCGGTCTCGCGCGTACAGGCGGCCGCCATGTCCTCCCCTGTCTTCGGGAAATAGCGGGCGCGCAGCCACAGGCCGGTCTCGAAGAAGACGGCACCGTGCCGGGCCTGGGCCGCGTGCAGCGGGGTCTTGCGGGTGGGGGCGAAGTCGTGGCCCCGGTGGTGGTGCGCCAGGGCACCGATCGAAACAGGTGTGAAGGGTGGCCGGTAGCCCGTCGTGCCGAGCTCGGCCATCGGCTTTTTCAGGATCTCGGCCAAGACGCCCTGGCCGACCACGCCCGTGGATTTGCCCTGGTCGGTCGCCATGCCGTGGGTGGTGTAGCGCTTGGCGTGCTCGACGCTCTGGTAGCCTTCGCGCACGGCGAGTGCCAGGTCGGCCACGGTGACGTCGTTCTGCAGGTCGACGAAGGCCTTGCCGCCCGTGGCCTTGCCGCCCGTGACGTTGCCTCCCGTGACGTTGGCGACCGCAAAGCAGGGGGTGACGCTGTAGGGCTCGCTCTCCTGCAGCTTGGGCAGGGTCGGGGTCTTGGCCTCGAAGCCGAGCTTGCGGCAGAGGTCGACCGCGTCGTTGAGCCCATCGGCGAGACAGTTCTCCAGCTCGAAGCGGCCGGCAGCCGCCCCCACGACGGTGATGTCGCCGGCCTCGGGCGGCGGCAGGAAGGCCTGCAGCTTGTCGTCCCAGTGCGGACGGAAGCCCTGATGCGCGGTGAGGTGCAGGGTCGGGTTCCAGCCGCCGCTGAGCAGCAGCTGATCAGCGGGCAGCTCGCGCCGGCCGCCGACATCGTCCGCCAGGACCACGGCCTCGACCCGCCCGCGGCCGCGCGCCGCGGCGATGGTGCTGTGCCAGAAGAGCTGCACGCCGGCGTCGTGCAGGGCGACGACGGTCTCGTTGTCGAGGCGCGGGCCCGGGTCGACCAGGGCCTGGACCGCGACCCCTGCCCGGACGAGCTCCAAGGCGGTGACGTAGCCCGAGGGGTTGTTGGTGAAGACCACCGGGCGGTCGCCGCCGACGACGGCGTGCTCGTGCAGGTAGCCTCTGGCCGCCGAGGCCAGCATGACGCCCGGCAGGTCGTTGCCGGCAAGGGCGATGCCGCGCTCGATGGCACCGCTGGCGAGGATCGTGGCCCTGGCCCGGATCTGCCAGTAGCGCTGGCGCGGCAGCTGGCCCCGGCTATCGGGCCGGCTCTCGGGCGGCAGGTGGTCGTGGACCCGCTCGACCGCCGCCATGGTGCCGTGGTCGTAGGCGCCGAAGACGGTGGTTCGCGGCAAGAGCTGGACGTTGGGCAGGGTGTCGAGCTCGCGCAGCGTGGCCTCGAGCCAGAAGGTGGCGGCGCTGCCGTCGATTGCCCGGGCCGAGTGGCGCAGCCGGCCGCCCATCGCCGGCATCTCGTCACAGAGGATCACCCGGGCCCCGGCCCGGCCGGCGACCAGCGCCGCCATCAGCCCGGCGGGACCGGCACCGACGACCAGGATGTCGGCGAAGGCGTGCGCCTTCTCGTAGCGGTCCGGGTCGGGCGCGTGGCTGGCCCGGCCGAGGCCGGCGGCATTGCGGATCAGCCTTTCGTAGACGGCTGTCCAGGCCTTGGGCGGCCACATGAAGGTCTTGTAGTAGAAGCCGGCGGCGAGGAAGCGCGAGGCCCGGTCGCTGATCGCCATGACGTCGAAGGCGAGCGACGGCCAGCGGTTCTGCGAGCGCGCCTCGAGGCCCTGGTGCAGCTCGACCATGGTGGCCTGGATGTTGGGCAGGGTGTGGGCGCCCCGGCCGAGCGTGACCAGCGCGTTGGGCTCCTCCACGCCGAAACCGACGAGGCCGCGCGGGCGGTGGTACTTGAAGCTCCGGCCGACCAGCTGGATGCCGCCCGCGAGCAGGGCCGAGGCCAGCGTGTCGCCCGGGTGGCCCTCGAGCGGCTTGCCGTCGAAGCTGAAGGCCAGCGTCGCGCTGCGGTCGATCCGGCCGCCCTTGGCCAGGCGATGCGGTCCCTGCTTCTTCATCGGCCGCCGACCAGGCTCGCCAAGTCGACCCTGGTGACGGCGTGGGTCCGGGTATCGCGGGTCACCACCAGCCAGCTGCGGCAGCCCTGGACGTGTTGCCAGAGCTCGCGCACCGGGCCCGCCGGGTTCGGGTGGAAGTAGACGAAGTCGACCCAGGCTTCTGCCGGCGCATCGTCGGCCGGCCGGGGTGGCGGGGCGTTGCCCAGGCAGGTGAACTCGGCGATGCCGCGCGAGCCGCAATAGGGGCAGGTGATCCGCATCGCTGACCGTCGCTCTCAGTGCAGGTTCGGTCGCGGGCCGGCGCCGCGCTCGTCGATCACCCGGCCGCTGGCGAAGCGCTCCAGGCTCATCGCTTCGTTGAGCGGGTGCGGCCGGTCCTTGGCGATGGTGTGCGCCAGGCACCAGCCCGAGGCAGGGGTCGCCTTGAAGCCGCCGTAGCACCAGCCGCCGGTCATGTAGAGATTGCCCAGGGGCAGCTTGCCGACGATCGGGCTGCCGTCCGGGGTCATGTCGACCACCCCGCCCCAGGAGCGGAGCAGCCGCACCCGGCCGAGCGCCGGGAAGAGAGCCACGGCACCGGCCGCCACGTGCTCGACCACCGGCAGGTTGCCGCGCTGGGCATAAGAGGCGTAGCCGTCGATGTCGCCGCCGAAGACCAGCCCGCCCTTGTCCGACTGGCTGATGTAGAAGTGCCCCGCCCCGAAGGTGACGACGGTGTCGATCCAGGGCTTGAGCCCCTCGGTGACGAAGGCCTGCAGCACGTGGCTTTCGATCGGCAGGCGGATGCCGGCCATCTCGGCCAGGAGCGAGCTCGAGCCCGCGACCGCGAGCCCGACCTTGCCGGCACCGATGCGGCCGCGGCTGGTCTCGACATGGGTGATCCGGTCGCGCTCGCGGACGAAGCCCGTGACCTCGCAGTTCTGGACGATGTCGACGCCCAAGGCCGAGGCGGCCCTGGCGTAGCCCCAGGCCACGGCATCGTGCCGCGCGGTGCCGGCGCGGCGCTGCAAGAGGCCGCCGGTGATCGGAAACCGGGCGTTCTGGAAGTCGAGGCCCGGCACCATCCGGCGGACCCGATCGGCATCGAGCAGCTCGGCGTCCGCCCCCATCATCCGCATCGCGTTGCCGCGCCTGGCGAAAGCGTCGCGCTGGGCATCCGAGTGGCAGAGGTTGAGCACGCCCCGCTGGCTGAACATGACGTTGAACTCGAGCTCCCGGCTCAGCGTCTCCCAGAGCTTCAGCGAGTGCTCGTAGAAGGGCTCGTTGCCGGGGAGCATGTAGTTGGAGCGGACGATGGTGGTGTTGCGCCCGGTATTGCCGCCGCCGAGCCAGCCCTTCTCCAGGACCGCGACATTGGTGATGCCGTGCAGCTTGGCGAGGTAATAGGCGGTCGCCAGGCCGTGGCCGCCGCCGCCGACGATGACCACGTCGTAGCGGTCCTTGGGCGCGGCATCGCGCCAGGCCGGCTGCCAGCCCTGCTGGCCGGCCAGGCCCTGTTTGAGGACATTGATGATCGAATAGCGCAAGGCGCCCCTCCTCGTTCGCGGCCCTGCCTAGCGCAGGCGGTGCCCCCGGGAAAGCGCCAGAACGGGCTGGTGCGGCGAAGTCTCCTCGGGCGTGGCTTTTGCGGGTCCGCTTGGCAAT
>SLRI01000343.1 GCA_007131045.1 Rhodospirillales bacterium | reverse complement strand
GATTTCGTCGACATCGCCACCACCATGGAGACCCACGAAGCCCTTGTCGCCAAGGCGGCCGCCGCCGGCGCGCACGTCATCTGCCAAAAGCCTTTCGCACCCGACATTGCCGGTGTCAGGCGGATTCTGGACACCGCAGAGGCCGCCGGCATTCTCATCATGGTGCACGAGAATTTCCGCTTCCAGACACCGTTGATCGAGCTGAAGCAGGCCATGGTCGCAATCGGCGAGCCGTTCTTCGCGCACGTCGCCTGGCGCACCGGCTACGACGTCGTCGCGGGCCAGCCCTACCTTGCCCTGGTCGAGCGCTTCATCATCCTCGATCTCGGCATCCATGTTCTCGACGTCGCCCGTTTCCTCCTGGGCGACGTGAAGGACATCTACGCCCGCACCCAGCGCACCATGCCGGGCGCGAAGGGCGAATCGCAGGCCACCATGTCGCTCGGCCACACCTCGGGTGCGGTCTCGGCGGTCACCTGCACCTACACCAACAAGATCGACCCCGATCCTTTCCCCGAGACCTTGATCGAGGTCGAGGGCAGTGCCGGCACGTTGCACCTGAAGCATGACTTCCGCCTCGAGCTACACGCCAAGGGGAAGGTCGAGGTCTGCGAGGTCGCGCCCAAAGCGCCCGGCTGGGCCGATCCACAATGGGCGTTGGTGCAGGAGTCGGTCCTCAACACTCAATCGCACTTCATCGATTGCCTGAAGTCCGGCGAGCCTTTCCAGACTTCCGGGCGCGATAACCTGAAGACCTTCGCCCTGGTCGAGGCGGCATATGCCTCCGCCGCCTCGGGCCAACCGGTGGTGCCCGAGGCATGACTGATCGCATTCGCGCCCGCTATCTGATCGAGACGGCTGACGACCCGCGCCGGGCGGTCGAGGTGATGGCGGGCGAGCAGTCGTCGGGCACCTTCATCGCCCTGCCCGGCGAGACGCCCGAGCTCAAGCAGCGCTTCGGTGCGCGGATCGAGAGCCTGGAGGTCACGGAGGAGGTAGCCGAACCCAGCCTCCCCGGCGCTGCGGTCGGGCCGGTCTATCGCCGTGCGCTGATCGAGCTTTCCTGGCCGATCGAGAACCTGGGCCCGTCATTGCCCAACCTCGTCGCCACCGTCACCGGGAATCTCTTCGAGCTGAAGCAGTTCTCGGGGCTGCGGATCCTCGACCTCACCCTGCCGGAATCGTTCGCCGCGGCCTATCCGGGTCCGGCCTTCGGCATCGAGGGAACGCGGCGACTGACCGGTGTCGACAAGGGGCCGCTGATCGGCACGATCATCAAGCCGTCGGTGGGTTTGACAGCTAAAGCCACCGCCGAGCTGGTCGACGCGCTCTGCCACGGTGGCATCGATTTCATCAAGGACGACGAGCTTCAGGCCGATGGCCCGCATTGCCCCTTCGAGGAACGCGTGCGGGCGGTCATGGCCGTCGTCGACCGGCACGCCGATCGGCTCGGTCGCAAGGTCATGTATGCGTTCAACCTCACGGGCGATCTGGACCAGATGCGTCGCCGCCACGATCTGGTGCACGACCTCGGCGGCACCTGTGTCATGGCGAGCCTGAACTCGGTCGGCCTCGTCGGCATGATCGAGCTTCGGCGCATGGCCGAACTGCCGATCCACGCGCACCGCAACGGCTGGGGCTACCTCTCGCGCCATCCACTGCTCGGCTGGTCCTATCCCGCCTGGTCGAAGCTCTGGCGGCTGGCAGGGGCCGACCACATGCACGTCAACGGGCTGCGCAACAAGTTCGCCGAGCCCGATGACAGCGTCATCGAATCCGCGAGAAGCTTGCTGGCGCCGATGTGGGACTCGAAGCCCTGCGTGGCCATGCCGGTCTTCAGCTCGGGCCAGTCGGCGGCCCAGGCCGTCGACACCTTCGAGGCGATCGGCACCACCGACCTCATCTTCGCCGCCGGTGGCGGGATCATGGGCCACCCGGACGGGATCGAGGCGGGCGTCAAGAGCCTGCGGCAGGCCTGGGAGGCGGCCGCCGCCGGTGCCACACTCGAGGACTTCGCCGAGCGCTTCGCCGAGCTTCGGGCGGCGCTCGCCGTCTACGGACCATGAACGCCCTGCCGGACGGTCGCCTGCTCGCCTTCTACGGCGACGACTTCACCGGCTCCTCGGCGGTCATGGAGGTCCTGGCCTTCGCCGGGCTCCAGACTGTGCTGTTCACCGACGTGCCGACCCCGGACGAGCTCGCCCGCTTTCATCACTGCCGGGCGATCGGCATCGCCGGCATCGCCCGGAGCCAGAGCCCGGCCTGGATGGACCGGGAGCTACCCCGGCTGTTCTCCGGCCTGGCCGGGCTGAAGGCGCCGCTCACCCACTACAAGGTCTGCTCGACCTTCGATTCCGCTCCGCATGTGGGCTCGATCGGGCGGGCGATCGATCTCGCGGCACCCGGCCTGGGCGGCGCTTGGCACCCGCTGCTGGTGGCCGCCCCCGCCATCCACCGCTATCAGCTCTTCGGCAACCTCTTCGCCACCGTGGACGGTCAGGGCTTTCGGCTCGACCGCCACCCGACGATGTCGCGGCATCCGGTGACGCCGATGCGCGAAGCCGACGTCCGCCTGCATCTGGCCGAGCAGACCGACCGGAGGATCGGCCTCGTCGACTACCTGGCCCTCGTCGGTGGCCGCGGTCACGCGGCACTGCTCGAGGCGCGCGCCGACGGCGCCGAGATCGTCGCCCTCGACGTTCTGGACGAAGCCAGTCTGGCGGCTGCCGGGCGACTGATCTGGGAGAACCGTGGTGACAGGCTTTTCTGCATCGGCAGCCAAGGGGTCGAGTATGCGCTCATCGCGCATTGGCGCGAGGCCGGGCTCTTGGGCCCGCCACCGCCACGCCGGGCGGCGGGCAGGGCCAGGGTCGCTGCCGTCTCCGGCTCCTGCTCGCCGGTCACCGCCCGGCAGATCGACTGGGCCGAGGCCAACGGCTTCGCGGGCATCCGCCTCGACGCCACGGCAGCCGTAGTCGAGGCCCGCTGGCATGCCGCTCTCGATGCCGCGATCGACGAAGCCCGAACAGCCGTCGCCGCCGGCATGAGTCCGCTCGTCTTCACCGCGCGCGGACCGGACGATCCGGCCGTCACGGCCCTGCCGGAGGCCGTAGCGGCCGCTGGCGTCGAAGCCGATACGGTCAACGCCCGGATCGGCCACGGGCTCGGCGCCATCTTGAAGGCGCTGGTGACCACCACCGAAATCCGGCGCGTCGGCATCGCCGGCGGCGACACCTCGGGCCATGCACTGGGCGGTCTCGGCGTCAGCGCGTTGGAGGCCAAGGTGGAACTCGCGCCGGCCTGCGCGATCAGCCGGGCGATGAGCAAGGACGACCGAATCGACGGCCTCGAGGTGGCGCTCAAGGGCGGCCAGATGGGACCATTGGATTTTTTCGGGCTGATCGAGCGCGGTCGGCCCCAGGACAAGGAGTGAAAGGTATGACGAAGATCGCGCTCTTGGGTGCGGGCGGCAAAATGGGTGTCAGGCTCGCGACCAACCTCCAGGGCTCAGCTTATGATGTCGCCCATGTCGAGGTGAGCGATGTCGGCAGAAAGCGGCTGAAGGACGTGATCGGCGCCGATTGCGTCGATCAGGCAACCGCTTTGGCCGACGCCGACGTCGTGCTCATGGCCGTTCCCGACGCGCTGATCGGCAAGATCGCCCATACCTTCGTAGACCAGTTGAAGCCCGGCTGTGCGGTGATCATGCTCGATGCCGCAGCCCCCTATGCTGGCGAACTCCCGGCGCGCGCCGACATCACCTACTTCGTCACCCACCCCTGCCACCCCTCGATCTTCCGCTACGAGCCGACGCGCGAGGCGCAGAAGGACTATTTCGGCGGCGTCGCGGCGAGCCAAGCCATCGTCTGCGCGCTGATGCAAGGTCCGGAAGAACACTATGCCCTCTGCGAGGACATCGCGAAGATCATCTACCAGCCGGTGAGCCGTTCGCACCGGGTGACGGTCGAGGGCCTGGCCATCCTCGAACCCGGCCTCTCCGAGACCATCGGCGCCACCCTGGTTACGGCGTTGCGCGAGGCCACCGACCGGGCGATCGAGAAGGGTGTTCCCAAGGAAGCCGCCATGGACTTCATGCTCGGTCACCTCGGCATCGAGATGGGCATTCTCTTCGAGGACTTCCCCGGCCAGTTCTCCGATGGTGCGATCTACGCGATCAACCAGGCCAAGCCCAAGCTCCTCAAGGAGGATTGGCTGAAGGTTCTGGAGCCCGACGAGATCAAGCAGAGTGTCCAGGAGATCTGCAACCCACCCAAGGGAGCCGGCAAGTGAGTGCTCGGCTCGGCGACGTCCTCGATCGGAAGGGCCTCAAGCTCGGCCATTATGTCGGTGAGTTCACCACCCCCGGCATCGGCTACATCCTGAAGGAGGCGGGCTGCGAGTTTGCCTTCTTCGACATGGAGCACAGCGGCAACTCGTTCGAGACACTGGCCCGGACACTGCGCTATTTCGAGGCTGCAGGATTGCCGTCGATGGTCCGGGTGCCCTCCGACAGCTACGACCACATCGCCCGGGCCCTCGACTGCGGCGCCGATGGCATCGTCATCCCGATGGTGGGCTCGGCCGAACAGGCCCGGGCGATCGTCGAGAAGATGAAGTACACGCCCGAGGGCAAGCGCGGCGTCGCCCTGGCACTGGCCAACGACCGCTACAAGATGGGCCCGGTGACGGACGCACTAGCCAACGCCAATGAGCGGACCCGCCTCGTCTGCCTGATCGAGACTGTGGACGGCATCGCCAATGTCGACGAGATCGCCAAGGTCGAGGGTGTCGACGTGCTCTGGGTCGGCCATTTCGACCTCACCTGCAGCATGGGCATCCCGGCCCAATTCGACCACCCGGACTATACGGCGGCCCTCGGCAAGGTGGTCGCCGCCGGCAAGCGCGAGAAGAAGAACCTCGGCCGGCTCGTGGCCGACGTCGACGGCGGCGTGGCGCTGGCGGCCGAAGGCTGGGACCTGATCTGCTATCACGGCGACGTTTGGCTCCTGCAGACGGCCATCCGCCAGGGCATCGACGGCATCAGATCGGGCGTTGCGGCCGACGAGAAAGCGAGCAAAAAGAAAGCTTCGGGCAAGTCCGCCAAGAAGTCGAAAAAGAAATAGGGAGAGCTGGACGTGACGACCTTCGAGGTAGCCCTGAGCGGCGATTTCAGGCTGAAAGACGGCAGCCCGGCCTACCCGTCCTTCGACCT
>SLRI01000458.1 GCA_007131045.1 Rhodospirillales bacterium | reverse complement strand
TACGCCGGGCGGGCCACCGAGCAGGGCGGCAGCTGCACCCGGCCCGCGATCCGCACCATCACCGACGTCAGGACCATCGAGGAGGACGACGCCGAGGTGGTCAAGGAGATCCGCTATTTCTGGCGGGACGATTCGGTCCGGCGCAGCATCCGCCGGCCGGCGCTCAGCGGCGGCTCGATGAGCTGCCAGGGCTTCGAGAACCGCCAGTTCACCTTCGAACGCCAGCCCGACGGCAGCCTCGAGGTCGTCGAGATGAGCGGCGAGCGGCGCAACGTGCGGCAAAACTTCGGCGTCGGCCGCCGGGTCTGAGCGCCCTCACCCCTCCTTGAACGCGCGCTCGCGGACCGTCGTCAGCGTATCGGTGAGATAGGAGAGGATCGAGCGCTCGCCGACCCTGAGCTCGACATCGACCACCATCCCGGGCAGCACCGGCAGGCTGCCGTCCGGGCCCATGTGGTCCCTGAGCGTCATCACCTCGACGGCGAAGCCCGGCAACTCTCCGGGCTCCGCGGCCGCCAGCGCATCGGCGCTGATCCGGGTCACCGCACCGTCGATCGCCCCGAATCGGGCGAAGTCGTAGGCACGCACCTTGACCGTCGCCGCCATCCCCGGGGTCACCCGGCCGATATCGGAATTGGCGACCAGGGCCTTGATGACCAGCCCGTCGCCCATCGGCACCAGCTTCATGATGGTCTCGTTGGCGGCGAGCGACTGCCCCGCGGTCGCCGGCTTGAGCTCCTGGATGACGCCGTCCACCGGTGCCGTCAGCACCAGCTCGTCCATCACCGCGTCCTGCGCCCCGAGCTGCTCGACCAGCTGGTCCCGGGCGGCCATGGCGCCGCTGAGATCCTCGAGCAGGCCGCGCCGCCAGTCGCTGTCGAACCCCTTCTGCCGACTCTCGCTCTCGCCCAATGCCGCCCGCGCGCTGGCGATCGACGAGCGCGCCTTGGCCAGCTCGCCCTGCACATCGGCCAGCTGCCGCTCCATCTCGACCATCTTCAGCCTGGGATAGAGCCCGCGCTCGGTGAGCTCGCGCACCGATGCGAACTGCTGGGTCAGCAGGAGACCGCCGTTCTGCAGTCGCTGCACCTCGGCCTCGGCAGTGGCGAGAGCGGCCCGATGCCCCTCGACATTGCGCCTGAGCGCCTGGCGCTGCTCGTCGCGGGCCTGGCGCCGGGCGGCGAGGCGCTGCTCGGCCTGGACCACGAGATCGGGACGGTGCTCGAGCAGCTCGATCGCAGGCGACAGCGAAGCGTCCTCGATCTCCGCCCTGAGCACCGCGACCTCGGCCAGCCGCACCTGCCAGCGGCCGCGCAGCTCGGCCTGCTGCTTGGCGTCGATCTCCGGCGCGAAGGTCAACAGCACGTCCCCGGCCTCGACCCGCTGCCCCTCGCGCACCTCGAGCGTCGCGACGCGGCCGCCGCGCGGGTGATTGATCAGCTTGACCCGCTCGACCGGCTCCACCTGACCCTGCGCCAGGACCACCTCGTCGATCCTGGCCCAGGCGGTCCAGGCGAGGCTCGCGCTCAACAGCAGCGCCACGCTGCCGATCAGGATGCCGGCCACCGGCGAGCGGCGGCGCTCCAGGAGTGCTCGGATATCCGCCGGCGGCAACAGCTCGCCTGCCGGCTCGTCGACCTCGCGGCGGGCCGGCACGCGGCCCTGACTGATCGGCTTCGTCGTCATGCGGTGGCCTCGCTTTGGTTGAGCGGCTGGCGCGCGCGGCGCACCACCTCCTGGGGATGACCGGCGAGTGCGAGCCGGCCCTCTTCGAGCAGCACGGCCCGATCACAGGCCTCGATGACCGAGAGCCGGTGGGTGATCATCACGATCGTCCGGCCGCTGCCGGCGCGCTTCAGGTTGCGCAAGAGACAAGCCTCGCTGGCCAGGTCGAGGGCACTCGTCGCCTCATCGAGGACGAGCAGCCGCGGGTTGCGGACCAGTGCCCTGGCAATACAGAGCAGCTGGCGCTGGCCGAGCGAGAGGCCGTGGCCGCGCTCGCCGAGATCGGTGTCGTAGCCGTCCGGCAGCTTCTGGATGGCATCGTGGATGCCGACGAACTTGGCCGCGGCCACCACCCGCTGCATCGAGCGGTCGACCGCGGCGATGCCGATATTCTCCGCGATCGAGCCGGCGAAGAGCTGGATCTCCTGTGGCACCACGCCGAGCCGGGCGCGGTACTCGGCCGGATCGAGCCTGGCGATGTCGACATCGTCGACCAGCACCCGGCCCTCGTCCGGCCGCTCGATGCCGATCAAGAGCTTGGCGAGCGTGCTCTTGCCCGAGCCCGGCGGCCCGACGACCGCGAGCATGGCGCCGGGCTCGATCGCGAGGTCGAGGCCGTCGAGTGCCGGCGGCTTCGCCGGATCGTAGCTGAAGCGCACCTTCTCGAGGCGGAACCGCCCGTGCAGCGGATTGGGCAGCGGCAGCGGGCTCTTCGGCTGCTCCGGCCGCTCGGCCATCAGATCGGCCAGCCGGGCCAGCGCGTCCTTGGCCTGCTGCAGCTGGTGCCAGGCGAAGAAGATCTGCCGCATCGGTGCCAGGGCCCGGGCCGAGAGGATGGTGCAGGCGATCAAGGCACCGATCGAGAGCTCACCGGCCACGATCATTCGGGCACCCAGATAGATGACGACGAGGCTGACCAGATGCTGGAACACCTGCCCCGTCGCCGCCACGCCGTTGGCGAGCCGGCTGGCGCGAAAGCCGGTCCAGGCGCTCTCGACCTGGCGGTCCTCGAAGCGCCGCTGCATCTCGGGCTCGAGGCCCAGCGCCTTGACCGTCAAGGCCTGCGTCACCGTCTCGGCGAGACCGGCGGACTTCTTTGCGGTCGCGCGGAAATTGGCCCGCTGCAAGCGCCCCTGGCGGAGCTGGGCCAGGGCGGAAAGCCCGATGAACAGCGGCAATGCCCCGAGCGTCACCCAGCCGAGCAGCGGGCTGAAGAAGAAGATCGCGGTGATGAACAGGCCGACGAAGGCGAAATCGACCAGCAGCAGCGGCAGGTTGCCGGAAAGGAAGCTCCTGAGCTGGTCGAGCTGGCGCAGCCGCTCCATCAGTTGGCCCGCGGGCATCGCCTCGAACACCCGATAGGGCAGCCGCAGCAGATGATGGACCACCTCGCTGGAGAGCGCCAAATCGAGCTTGGCCCCGGTGTGGCTCACCACGTAGCCGCGCAGGGCCCGCAGCAGGAGCTCGAAGCCGAAGAGGGTGACCATGCCGATCGCGAGCACGTCGAGCGTGCCCAGGGCGCCCTGGCCGATGACCTTGTTGTAGACGGTCATCATGAAGAGCGGCATCGCCAGGGCCAGGAGGTTGATGCAGACCGAGGCGACCCCGACCTCGAGAAACACCGGCTTCAGCCGCTGCCAGATCGCCTGCCGCCAGAGACTGCGGCCGTCGATCGTGGCCGGCGCCCGGCGACGGAGCTGCAGGATGGTGTCACCCAACGCGCAAGCGGCCTCGACCGCCGTGGGTGTCGTCCGGCCATCCTTCAGCGGATCGACCAGCATCAGCCGGCCCTGGATGCGCGAGCGGACCAGCCGGGCCTGCGACTTGCCGGCCTCGAGCAGGATGAAGGGTGGCTCGAGCTTGCGCAGCCGCTTCGCCGTTGCCGGCATCTGCTGCGCCTCGAGGCCGAGCCGATCGGCGAGCCGCATCAGCGTCGCCATGTCGGTGCGCTCGCCGCCCTGCAGCAGATCGCGCAAGTCCGTCTCGGGCAGCGGCCGGTCGAGCTGCGCACAGAGCTGGGCGAAGCACTCGACCAGGGCCTGCCCCGGGGCTGCGGGGCCGGTCCGCGGCTTGCCGAAGGCGGCAGAGAGACGCTGCAAGGGCTCAACCTCGGCTTGATAGTGATCGCATAAAATTAGCGTATAGCGCTAACCGCAATCCCGATCAACAACCTTGAGTTGAGTTGACTCTCTCTCTGCGTCGAAGCGCCTACCGCTCAATCGAGGGCGAAGGCCAGGCATTTGAGGTAGGCGGTCTCCGGCAAGGCCGGGTGGATCGGGTGATCCGGGGCCGCCCCGGCCTGGTGGAGCAGCCGGGCACCGCGGCCCGCGGCCCGGATCCCCGCCGTCACCTCCTGGGCGAAGGCCTCGGCCGAGACGTTGTGCGAGCAGCAGGCGATGACCATAAAGCCGGCCTCGGCGACCAGCCCGGCGGCCTCCCGGGCGAGCTTGCGATAGCCGCGCAAGCCCACCGCCAGATCCTTCTTCGAGCGGACGAAGGCCGGCGGGTCGGCGATCACCAGATCGAACCGCGCCTTCTCGCCGATGAGCGCGTCGACCGCCGCGAAGACCTCGCTCGTCCGGGTCGAGAAGCGCTCGGCCACGCCCTGCTCGGCGGCCGAGGCAAGCGCCAGGTCCAGCATCGCAGCCGAGCGGTCGACCGCGAGCGCCGACTTCGCACCGGCTGCGAGGCAGGTGAGCGCAAAGCCGCCCGAGCACGAATAGAGATCGAGAACCCGCGCATCCCGGGCGAGCCTCGCCGCGAACGCCCGGTTCATCGACTGATCGAAGTACCAGCCGGTCTTCTGCGCGGTCATCGGATCGGTGACGAACACGAGGCCGTTCTCCTCGACCGTCAGCCGTTCGGGCACCCCGCCCAGCAGCACCCGCACCTCGTCTGCGAGCCCCTCCATCGAGCGCCCCGGCGTGTCGTTGCGGGCGAGGATGGTCGCCGGCTGCAGCAATGCGCTCAGAGCAGCCGTCACCTCGGCCTCGAGCGCCGCCATCCCGGCCGTGTTGAACTGCACCACGACCAGATCGCCGTAGCGGTCGACGACGAGCCCGGGCAGACCGTCGCCCTCGGCGTGCACCAGTCGGTAGAACGGCCGCGCATAGAGCCGCTCGCGCAGGGCCAGGGCCCGGGCCAGCCGCCGCTCGAGGAAAGCCCGGTCGATCACCGCGTCCTTGTTGCGGCTCAACAGCCTGGCTGCGATCAGCGAATGCGGGTTGAAATGCGCCACGCCCACGATCTTGCCGGTGGGCGCCATCAGCCGAACGGTGCTGCCCGCCGGCAGCGCCTTGGCCGCATCGTCCAGCTTGAGCTCGTTGGAAAAGAGCCAGGGGGCGCCGGCCTTCTGCCGACGATCGTGGCCGCGGCCGATCTTGATCGTGGGATAGCCTGTCGTCTCGGTCATCTGGGTTCAGTCCATTGGTGCGGCCGCCTTGATGCCCGACCACCCGACCGGCAGCAAGCGATGCTTGGCGACCCGTCCGG
>SLRI01000334.1 GCA_007131045.1 Rhodospirillales bacterium | reverse complement strand
TGGTCGGGTCAGGGGCCGAGAGGTCCTGCACCCAGCCGAAGAACGGCGCGTGGCGCATCTCGATCGAGACGAACAGCACCTTGTAGAGCGCGAAGAACACCGGGATCTGCACCAGGATCGGCAGACAGCCGGCGACCGGGTTGACCTTCTCGCGCTTGTAGAGCGCCATCAACTCCTGCTGCATCTTCGGCTTGTCGTTCTCGTAGCGCTCGCGGAGCTTCATCATCTCCGGCTGCAGCTTCTTCATCTGGCTCATCGACCGGTAGGACTTGTTGGCCAGCGGATAGAAGATGATCTTGACCATGAGGGTCAGCGCCAGGATGGCGACGCCCCAGTTGCCGAGATAGCCGTGCAGCCAGGTGAGCACGTGGAAGATCGGCTTGGTCAGAAAGTAGAACCAGCCGAAATCCACCGCCCGGTCGAACAGCGGGATGCCGTAGCGGGCACTGTAGGCATCGAGCAGGTCGACCTCCTTGGCCCCGGCGAACAGCCGGTCGGTGACGGTCACCCGCTGGCCGTTCGGGACCACCCGGCCCTGGCCCAGATAGTCGATCTGGTAGCGATCCTCGCCCTGCCGCATGGTGTGCCGGTAGGTCGCCTCGAAGCTCTCGGCCTGATCGGGGATCAAGGCACCCAGCCAATACTTGTCGGTGAAGCCGAGCCAGCCGCCGGTGCTCTCGAAGCGCTGCGGATCGCTGCCCCGCAATGCCGAGTAGTTGATCTCCTTGAGCGTGCCGTCGAGGACCCCGATCGGCCCCTCGTGCAGGATGAAGAAGCCCATGATGTCCGGGGTCGGCCAGCGGGTGACGAGGCCGTAGGGATAGAGCGTGACCTGATCGCCGCTGCGGTTCTCGACCGAGCGCTCGATCTCGAACATGAAGTCCTCGTCCAGGCTGACCCGCTTGTGGAAGATCAGCCCCTCGCCGTTGTCCCAGCGGAAATCGACCGATTCGAAGGCGCTGAGCCGGTCGCCCACGGTCTCCCAGACGGTGTCCGCATCGGGTACCGTGACCCCGCCGGTGCCGACCCAGCCGAACTCCGCGAAATAGGGTGCCTCGACCCCGACCGGGCTCAAGAGCTCGACCTCGGGCGAGGCCGGTGCGAGGGTCTGTCGGTAGTCGACGAGCGTGATGTCGTCGATCCGCAGGCCCCTGAGCGCGATCGAGCCGTGCACCCGGCCGTTGTCGATCGCCAGCCGCGGCACCTGCCGGAGCGCGCCCTCGCGCGTCGTCGTGGGCTCGAGGCCGATGCCGGGATCGAGCGCCCGGCCCACGGCCTCGGTATCGGGCGGCAGGCCATCGAGGGTCGGCGCCGGGCGGATCACCGCCTCCTGCTCCTGCTGCGACGCTTCCTGCATCTCGCGCAGGCGATCCTGCTCGCGCATCCGCGGCATCTCGTAGAAGACCTGGAAGAGCAGGATGATGCCGATTGAAAAGACGATGGCGAGGATGAGGTTCTTTTGGTCTGTCATAAAGGCGGACCGATCGTTTCCGAGGCGTCTCGAGGCGGGTGTCGGTGCCGAGCATCGGTCGTGCACCGGGCGGTATGCTGGGCGGGCGGGACCGGATCGTAGCCGGAGCCGCCCCAGGGATGGCAACGCAGGAGGCGGCAGAGCGCGAGCCAGCCGCCGCCGATCGCACCGTGCTGCCGGAGCGCCTCGAGGGCGTAGAGCGAGCAGCTGGGCGCATAGCGGCAGCTGTGCGGCAGAACCGGTGAGATCAGGTAACGATAAACGAGAACGAGCCCCTGGAGAAGGCCGCTCAGCAGCCGATCGAGGAGGCTCCAGAGGGCGCGGGCAAAGCGGCCGATCCCGTCGGCCGGGGGCCGCGACCCTTCGCCAAATCGGCCAGTGCCGAGCGCAAATCCGCCTCGAGGTCCGAAAAACGGCATGTCAGAACCGCGGTCCGGGCGACCAGGACGTAGTCGTAGCCGGCGACCACGCGCCCGGGCATGACCGCCCTGGCTGCCGCCCGAAGCCGGCGCTTGGCACGGTTGCGCTCGACCGCGCCGCCCACCTTGCGCGACGCGGTGAAGCCGAGACGCACGGGCTCGGCCGGCGCGCCCTCGGGCTTGGCCGCCATCTGCAGGACGAACGACCGCCGCACGGCCTTGCGGCCGCGGGCGCATCTGAGAAAGTCCCGACGCTTCTCGAGAGGGGCGAGCAGATCGACACCGGGTACGTCGTTGCGCGTCAGGTAAACAGGGCGTCGCTCAAGCGCTCAGGCGCTTGCGGCCCTTCGCACGCCGCGCCCGAATGATGCGCCGACCGCCGACAGTGGCCATGCGCGCGCGAAAGCCGTGGCGCCTTTTGCGCACGAGCCGGCTCGGCTGGTACGTTCTCTTCACGGGTCAAATCCTCGTTATCGGCAAAAGTTCGTGCGTGCCGGGCGGCGCACCGCCGACCGAAGGCCACACATAGGTGGGCAGCGCCGACCTGTCAAACAACCTTGGAGCTGCGCCGTGCCCGAATCCAACCTCACCCCGCGCTTGCCGATGCGCGCCCGCCTGACGCTGCCGCTGGCCCTCGCCGCTACCGCGGCGGCGCCGGCGACGCTCACCCCACGCCCGGCAGCCGCCGGCCCTGCCGCCGAACTCTGGCCGCGCTGGCAGGCGCACGACCCGGCCTCGACCACGACCGTCGACCACGGCAGCTATGCCGAGCTGCTCGAGCGCTACCTCACCCGGCACCAGGACGGCGTCAACCGGGTGCGCTACGCCGCGCTTCGGGCCGACGACCACGCGACGCTCGAAGCCTACGTGAGGAGCCTGGAAGCGGTCGACCCGGACGGCATTAACCGAGACGAGCAGATGGCCTACTGGTTCAATTTCTACAACGCTCTCACGCTCCTGGTCATCGTCGAGCACTACCCGGTCTCCAGCATCCGCGACATCAACATCTCGCCCGGCCTGTTCAGCCGCGGCCCGTGGCGCAAGAAGCTGGTCACGGTCAACGGCGAGGCGCTCTCGCTCGACGATATCGAGCACCGCATCCTCCGGCCGATCTGGCAGGACCCGCGAATCCACTACGGCGTCAACTGCGCCGCCGTCGGCTGCCCGAACCTGCAACCCGAGCCGTTCACCGCCCTGCGGCTCGAAGCCATGCTCGAAGCCGGCGCCGACGCCTACGTCAACGACCCGCGCGGCGTCGCCATGGTCGAGCGGGCGTTCCTGCCGGACCAGCTCACCGCATCGAGCATCTACAACTGGTTTCAGGAGGATTTCGGCAACAGCGAGGCCGGCGTGCTCGCCCACCTGCGCGGCCATGCCCGGGACAGCACCGAGCAACTGCTTGCCGGCGTTGAGACGATCGACACCTACCGCTATGATTGGTCCCTCAACGACAGCCAGGGCTGATCACGGATCGTGCCATGCGCGCCAATATGCACCAGTTCGGCCCCACCTGACGGTGGCAGGCACCGGTAATCGCCCGCCGCTCGGCCGGTCGCTCTCCGCCCGCCTGTTGCTGTTGACCGTGGGCTTTCTGCTGCTCGGCGAGATCTTGATCTTCGTGCCCTCGGTGGCACGGTTCCGCCTCGTCTACCTCGAGGACCGGATCGCCGCCGCCCACCTCTCGACCATCGGCCTCGGCTACGAGGGCCAGCGCCCGACACCCGCGCTCGAGGACGCGCTCTTGAGCCATGCGGGGGTGCTCTCGGTCACCATCATCCGCGACCAACCGGTGTTGATGCTGGGCATGGAGGCGCCGGTGGAGCGCACCGTCATCCTCGGCGAGCAGAGCTGGATGGAGCTGGTCGCCGAGGCCGGCGAGACCCTCGCCCACGGCGGCCAGCGGGTGATCCGGGCGGTCGGCCCGTCGCCCATGGAGCTCGGCACCACGGTCGAGGTGACGCTGACCGAGATGCCGCTCTACGTCGCGATGACCGACTACGCCTGGCGCATTCTGCTGCTCTCGCTGTTGCTCTCGCTGATCGTCGCAGCCCTCTTGTTCATTGCGCTGCGCCAGCTGATCGTCAGGCCGCTGACCACGATCACCGACAAGCTCGCCCGGTTTCGCGAGCAGCCGGAGGACCAGAGCCGCGACGGCACGCCCTCGACGCGCAGCGACGAGATCGGGATCGTCGACCGCGAGCTCGACGCGATGACCCGGAATCTCCGCCAGGCACTGGCGCAAAAGACCCGGCTCGCAGCCCTCGGCGAGACGGTGAGCAAGCTCAACCACGACCTGCGCAACATCCTGGGCACGGCACTGCTCGTCTCCGACCGGCTCGAGCGCAGCGCCGATCCGGCGGTGCGCGCCGTGGCACCCAAGCTGATCCAGACGCTCGAGCGGGCGATCCGGCTGTGCCAGGATTCGCTCGACTTCGCCAAGAGCCGGCCGTCGCGGCCGCGGCTCGGCACGGTAGCCCTCCAGCCGCTGGTCGACGATGTGCTGGCCGCGATCGAGCCCGGCTCTGCGACCCGGGTCCAGAACGCGGTCGCACCGGGGATCACCGTCCGCGGCGATCCCGACCAGCTGCACCGGCTGTTCTTGAACCTCGCCAAGAACGCGATCGAGGCGATGCCCGAAGGCGGCAGCCTGACCTTCGAGAGCCGCCATACCGGGCGCCGGGTGACGGTCGAGATCACCGATACCGGCCCGGGCCTGCCCGAGGCCGTCCAGGAGCGGCTGTTTCAGCCCTTCGCCAGCTCGACCAGCAGCCCCGGCACCGGCCTCGGCCTCGCCATCAGCCGCGAGATCGCCCGCGCCCACGGCGGCGAGCTCGAGCTCTTGGCAACCGGCCCCGACGGCACGACATTCCAGCTCAGGCTGCCGGCTGCGGCGATCCCCGCCGCCGCCTGAGCGGCTGTGGAGAGCATCATGCGCGGCACTTCACTGCTCCCCGCCGGTCTTCTGGCCAGCGCGCTGGTGCTCGCCGGCTGCAACGTCGAGGGCCCGGCGGTGGCCGGCGTCCCCGGCCTGCAATGGCAGCTGCAGCGCTACTATCTCGACCGGGCGACCGAGGCGGGCGGCATGTGCACCAGGCCGGCGATGCGCTCGATCACCCAGGCGACCGTGCTCGAGGAGACCGAGGACGAGCTGGCGCTCAGGGTGCGCTATTTCTGGCGCGACGAGCAGATGCGCCAGGATTTCGAGCTGCTGCCGCTGACCGGCTCGATCAGCTGCCAGGGCTTCGCCGAACGCGACTTCACCCTCGCCCGCACCAACGCGGACACCTTCGAGGTAGTGAGCATGACCGGCGAAGCCCGCACCGGCCGACAAAATTTCGGCACCGGCAG
>SLRI01000175.1 GCA_007131045.1 Rhodospirillales bacterium | reverse complement strand
TGCAGCAGCTTGAGGATGATGTTCTCGACGTCCTCGCCGACATAGCCGGCCTCGGTCAGCGTCGTCGCATCGGCCATGGTGAACGGCACATCCAGCGTCCGCGCCAGCGTCTGCGCCAGGAGCGTCTTGCCGCAGCCGGTCGGGCCGATCAGCAGGATGTTGGACTTGGCGAGCTCGACCTCGCCGCCCTTCGAGCCGTGCGCCAGGCGCTTGTAGTGGTTGTGCACCGCGACCGACAGCACCCGCTTTGCGTGGTCCTGACCGATCACGTAGTCGTCGAGCACCTCGTTGATCTCGGCCGGGGTCGGCACGCCCGAGCGGCTCTTGGCGATGGCGCTCTTGTTCTCCTCGCGGATGATGTCCATGCAGAGCTCGACGCATTCGTCGCAGATGAACACCGTCGGACCCGCGATGAGCTTCCTGACCTCGTGCTGGCTCTTGCCGCAGAACGAGCAGTAGAGGGTGTTCTTGGAGTCGCCGCTGGATTTGCTCATCGACAATCGGACCTCAATCGCCGGACGCCGGCGCCAGTTCGAGATAGGGTAGCCCGTCGACCATCCCGCCACAACCACCGAGCGGCCGATGCGGCTCCAGGAAGAGCCCCCGGCCGTGCGTTCGAACGGGCGAGCGCGACCCTGCCACGGGTCAACCAACCACGTGGGAGATGGGGTTGCAAGCGCCGTTGTCGAGAGTGTGATGCGGCGACCGTCACGATCGCCGCCGGGCGTGGCCCGCCACTACTTGTCGGCAATGACCGTCGGCCGTTGCGCGACGACGTCGTCGACGATGCCGAAGGCCTTCGCCTCCTCCGCACTCATGAAGGTGTCACGCTCGAGCTTGGCGTCGATTTCGTCCATGGTGCGGCCGGTGTGCTGCACGTAGATGTCGTTGAGCCGCCGCTTGACGTTGAGGATCTCGCGCGCGTGGATCTCGATGTCGGAGGCCTGGCCCTGATAGCCACCCGACGGCTGATGCGTCATCACCCGGGCGTTGGGCAGCGAGAAGCGCTTGCCCTTCGCGCCGGAGGCCAAGAGAAGCGAGCCCATGCTGGCGGCCTGGCCGATGCACAAGGTCACCACGTCGCAGCGGATGTACTGCATGGTGTCGTACACCGCGAGGCCCGAGGTCACCAGCCCGCCCGGCGAGTTGATGTAGAGCGAGACGTCCTTCTCGGGGTTCTCCGCCTCGCAGAACAAGAGCTGGGCCGCGATCAACGACGCGATCTGATCCTCGATGCCACCGGTCACGAAGATGATCCGCTCCTTGAGCATCCGCGAGAAGATGTCGTAGGCGCGCTCGCCACGGCTGGTCTGCTCGACCACCATGGGCACCAGCGCCGCCTGCGGCGCCTGGGCGAGGCGGTCCAGGAGCTGCGCCTGGGTCGGAACGTTCTGCGCCATCAGGCCTTGACCTCCTTCTCGCCCTCGTCCGCCGCTTCACCTGCCGCCTCGGCCGACTCGGGCGCCGGCGCGCCGCCAGGGACCGCCTCCTCGTCCGGATCCTTCATCAGCTCCTCGATGCTCACCGTCTCGTCCTTCACCTCGGCGAGTTCCAGGATGAAGTCGACCACCTTGTCCTCGAAAATCGGCGCCCTGAGCTGCTCGAGCGCCGCCGGCGTGTCGCGGAAATACTCGAACACCTGCTTCTCCTGGCCGGGATAGCGCCGCGCCTGCTCCATCACCGCCTGCTGCAGCTCGGCGCCCTCGACCTTGACCTCGTTCTTGATGCCGATGTCGGAGAGCACCAGGCCGAGCCGGACCCGCCGCTCGGCGATGTCGCGATACTCCTTTTTGGTCTCCTCCTCGCTCTGGCCCATGCTCTCGAAGCTGCTCTCGGTCCGCTTCATCTCCTCCTCGAGCTGCTTCCAGATGGCGTTGAACTCGAGCTCGACCATGCCCTCGGGCACCGCGAACCTGCAGCGCTCGGCGAGATCGTCGAGCAGCGCCCGCTTGACCTTCTGCCGGGCGATGCCGCGATAGTCGCTGGCCAGCCGCTCCTTGATCTTCGCCTTCAGATCGTCGAGCGATTCGGCACCCAGCTCCTTGGCGAAGTCGTCGTCGATCGGCCGCTCGGCCGCCGCCTTGATGTCCTTCACCTCGATCTGGAAGGTGGCGGTCTTGCCCCGGAGATCCTCGCGGCCGTAATCCTCGGGGAAGGTCGCCTCGATCTCCGCCTTCTCGCCGATCGACTTGCCGATCAGCGCCGTCTCGAAGCCCGGGATCATCTGCCCGCTGCCGATGACGATGGTGAAATCCTCGGCCTTGCCGCCCTCGAACGGCACACCGTCGATGCTGCCCTCGAAATCGAGCGTCACCTGGTCACCGTCGGCTGCCGGGCGCGGCTCGGCCAAAGGCTCGAATTGGCGCCGGGCCTTGGCGACGTTGGCGATCGCGTCCTCGACCCGCGAATCCTCGATCTCCACCACTTGGCGGGTCAGGCTGACCGCCTTCAGATCGACCGGCGGCACCTCGGGCAGCACCTCGACGTCGAGCTTGAACTCGAGGTCCGTGCCGTCGTCGAACTTGGTCACCTCGATCTTCGGCCGAAGCGCCGGCCGGAGCTGGTTCTCGGCGATCGCCTGCTTGGAGCCCTCGTCGACCGCCTGCTCCAGGATCTCGCCCATCAGCTGCCGGCCGTACTGCTTCTTCAACAGCGAGATCGGCACCTTGCCAGGGCGAAAGCCCGGCACCTTGGCGGTCTTGGCGAGCTTCTTCAGCCGCGCCTCGACCTTGCCCTCGATCTCGCCCGCCTCGACCACGACCTTGTATTCGCGCTTCAAACCCTCGGCCGCAACCTCGGTGACCTGCATGACCTTGCCTTTCGTCGCTGGACCCGACGGTGCCCGAAGCACCTGCCCGGCTCAGCGTGTCTCGATCTGGGGAGTATCGCCCGCGCGTCAGCTGCCCCTGACGGCGGCTATGGCGACCGCAATGGCGATCGTGCGCAGCCCTATAGCATAAGGGCCGCAAAGGCCAAGCGTTTAAGGCTCAAGCATCGGCGGTCTCGGCCGCCGGGGCGGGCGCCGCCGCATGCAGGCCCAGGCTCGCGAAGGCGTCGGCCGCCTCCGGCTTGATCGTGAAGCCCTGCGTCGCCTTCGAATAATCGGCGAGCATACCGACGTAGAAGTCGGCCGTCCGGGTCTCGTCGGCCTCGGCGGTGCTCAGGCGATCCTCGCGCAGCTTGCACATCGTCACGAAACGCGTCTGCCAAGCCGTCTTGCCGGTCCAGCCGGCCTTCTTGGTCAGGACCTGCGAGGTCGCATCGGGGTTGTCGAGCAGCACCTGGACGACCTTGCGCTCGATCTCCTTCAATGGCTGGGCGCGAAACGCCTCGACGATCCGCTCGACCGGCGAGAGCGCCGCCACATGCGCCG
Organism: Rhodospirillales bacterium; assembly: GCA_007131045.1. Taxonomy (GTDB): domain Bacteria; phylum Pseudomonadota; class Alphaproteobacteria; order Geminicoccales; family Geminicoccaceae; genus SLRI01. The sequence goes on along the minus strand of SLRI01000175.1, from coordinate 1,875 downwards.
ACTGCGCCGCCGCCTGATCGACCACCCGCGCCTCGAGGGCCAGGAGCACCTCCTCGGCCGCCGCCTTCTGCGCCTTGGTGCCGTGCGCCAACAAGCGCTCGACATTGGCGCGCACTCCCACGACCGCCTCGTCGCTCATCGTCGGTATCGCCTGAAGCGTGCGCTCGATCTTCATCCTCGGACCCTTTCGGTCATGCCACGGTCGCCCCCACCGCCGTCCACCGGCGGCGACCGCTCGGCCGATGGTCGGCAGCTGGTCTGGACGCGGGAAGTCCGGCACAGGCGGCCGGCAGGGGGCATGTATATGCTCGCGCCATCCTAGAGCAGATGGCGGCTAGCGCCTAATCGATAGTTGGAGGGGTGGCAGGGGGTCAGGGGGTGGTGTGGTCCAGCGGCGGGACCTGCTCGAAGAAGGCGCGGATTTCGGCGGGGGTCTGACCGGTGACCTCGGCGGTACGGGTGATGACGACGTCGTCGCCCCAGGCTCGCCAGAGGCGGGCGAGGTTGCGAAGCGTCGCCATGACGAGATGCCCGCCATCGGCGGCCTCTCCGAGTATCGGCAGGGCGTTGAGGTAGTAATCCAGAGCTTCGGCATGACGGCCGGTCCGGAACATCAAGTTGCCGAGCTGTCCATATGTTATGGCCGCACCGTGCCGGTCGCCGTATCGCAAATTGAGATCGAGCGACTGCCGGTACGAACTCGCCGCCTCGCCGAACTGATCCTGCACGTCCGCCAACCTGCCGAGATCATGGTGGGCCGAGGCCGCACCGCGCCAGTCGTCAAACTCCAAAAAGATCTCGAGCGATTCGTGGAAGCAGGCCGCCGCCTCTTCGAACCAGGCCAGCTCCAGTGCCGCATTACCGAGTTGTCGGTAGGCTATGCCCACCTCCAGGGCCACGTTACCGAGTGGTCGGTAGGCCAAGGCCGCACCGTGCCGCTCACCATGTTCGAGCGCGAGCTGGAGCGATTTCCGGAGGTATTGCATGGCCGGCCGGAGTCTGCGCTGCTTCTGGGCTACACTGCCGAGCTGAAGGAAGGTCGAGGCTGCAATGTCCCGACCGCCGTGTCGAAGCTTCAGCTTGAGCGATTTCCGGTAGTACGCCACCGCGTCGTCGAACCGCCGTTCCTCCCCGGCCTCGACCAAGCTGGTGAAGAATGATGGCCCGCAACCTGGCTGGGCACGGCAACCCCCCGTGTTCAACGAGCTCGAGAGCCTGCTCGCAAGCGGCCTTCGCTTCGTCGAATCGCCTGAGTTCCAGAAGGCGTCTGGCCCTATGGTCGATAACTCCGATCCGCTCAATCAGCTGCTGTGTGCTAGGCGATTGGGCAAGCGTGCGCTCCATAGCGGCAAGTACCTCGTCGTCCAGCTCCAGCCCGCGCGCGTGGTCCTGCTCGGCATCGACAAAGCCAATCAGGGCGCTGTGGCACGCCTGGATCGAGCGGCCCTGGTCGAGCGCCAGCATCAGCGCGCGATGCAGGTTGGCGTACTCCACGTCGGCGAGGAACAGGCCGCGCCTACGCTCGTCTGGCTGTTTGCTCCGCTGCGCCTCGCGGATGGCGCTGGCGTAGTCGCTCATGTGTTCGACGAAGGCCGCCTCAATTGACGTCCGCACGGCCAGGGCACCAAGTCGATTTGTTAGGAAGTAGCCGAAGGCCGGCTGCGGGCGTCGGAAGACAACATGCTGGGCGTCGGGGCTAACGAGTCCTCGCGCCTCGGCCTCAGCGAGGGCCGCGGCGAGATCGTCGAGCGGGTAGGTCGCGAGCGCCAACTTCACCTTCAGCTGCGCGATGTACTGCGGCAAGAACCGCGTGTTGATCACACCCGTGAACGGAGCAAGGCAGAAGAGCAGCGTCTGCTGAGCGGAGTCGAGGTG
>SLRI01000648.1 GCA_007131045.1 Rhodospirillales bacterium | reverse complement strand
TGGTGCCAGTCGGCGTTCATGGTCGAGCAGCTGTCTTCGGGGATGACCATGATGTAGCCTTTGTCGGCGCCGGTTCGGGCGGTGTGTTCGATGGACATGTTGGTCCAGGCGCCGGTTTCGATGAGGATGTCGCGGGCTTCGGCTTTGAGGATGGTTTCCAGGTTGGTGCCTTCGAAGGCGCTCATGCGCATTTTCTCGACCACGTGGTCGCCGGCGTGGGGTTCGAGGTTGTCGACGGGTGCGGCTCCCCAGGTGCCGCGGACCAGGGCGTTGGCGTCGACGACGCCTTCGAAGAGGGGGGCGTTGAGGGTCATGCCGGGGGCGCCCGGGTTGACCAGGTAGTGGACGTGGATGACGGGGATGGCGAGCTCGCGGCAGCGGGCGGTGAGTCTCGCGATGTTGGCAATGGCGTTTTGCTCGCGGCAGTGTTGGGGGCTGCCGGAGGCGGCGAAGGCGCCGCCTTCCACGACGACGTCGTTCTGCATGTCCTGGATGATCAGGGCGCAGCGGCGGGCGTCGAGGCGCAGGGGTTCGCCTGCTGCGGGGGTGGCTGACGGCTGCCGGGCGCTTCCGGTGGCGGTGGCGCGCATGAAGGGCTCGTTGCGTGGGCCGATCTTCACCGGGATGGCGTAGACGCTGGTGCAGGCGCAGACGTAGAGGGTGCGCCAGCCGTCGCCGCCCCAGTGGAGGTTGGCGGCGAGCTCGGGGATGGCGACCTTGCCGATGAGCTTGCCTTCGGGCGCATAGACCCAGAGGCCGCCCGGGGCTGTGACCCAGACATTGCCCGAGGCGTCGCATTTCATGCCGTCGGGGACGCCGGGCTTCAGGCTGTCGCGGATGCCGGCGGCGAAGATCCGGCCGTTCTTCAGCCTGCCGCCGCTTTCGACCTCGAAGACACGGATGTTGGCTTGTTCCGTGTCGTTGACGTAGAGCAGGCGTTCGTCGGGGGAAAAGCAGAGGCCGTTGGGCATGGTGAAGAGGTAGCGGTCGACCACCAGTTCGGGCTCGTTGCCGGGGCGGTGGTTCGGGGCCATGCGGAAGACGCCTTGCCAGCCGAGTTGGCGGGGGCGCTCGACGCCGAAGCCCGGCATCCGGCCGTACCAGGGGTCGGTGAACCAGATCGAGCCGTCGCTCTTGACGCAGATGTCGTTGGGGCTGTTGAGCTCGCGGCCTTCGTAGTGGCTGCAGAGGACGTCGCGCCGGCCGTCCGGGCCGAAGCGGGTGACGCTCGAGGTCGCGTGCTCGCAGACGAGCAGGTTCAGCCCTGCGTCGTAGGTCATGCCGTTGCCTTTGTGGGACGGGCGGAGGACCTCGCGGACGCCGGAACGGTCGAGCCTGCGGCGGACGTCGCCCGGCATGTCGGAGAAGAGGAGGTAGTGGTCGGTGGGGTGCCAGATCGGCCCTTCGGTGAAGATGAAGCCGGAGCCGGCCTGGCGGACCGGGGCGTGCTCGTCGATCAGGCTGCGGAAGGCGGGATCGAGCGCTTCGTGTGCCACCTTTTTCGCCCCTCAGGCCGGAAACCAGTCGCGGCGGGCGGTCGACTGGCTGACCGGCCCCGGGATCGCCATGTCGAGGCGGCCGATGACTCGGCCGGCTTCGATCTTGGCCGGCTTGTCGTGGACGGGGAGGATGTATTTGGCGCCAGAATACATGAGCTTGCGCATGGCGGCCTTCTCGCGGCGCTTGGAGCCCGAGTGGTTGCCGGTGACCTGGTATTCCTCGGGGCCGAAGGTGCGCACGGGCTCGATGATCTGGTCGTTGAAGTCGTAGATGACGTCGCCGCAGATGGTGGCCCGGCCGTCGTTCGTTTCGACGTGGACGTTCATCGAGCCTTCGGTGTGGCCTTCGGCGGCCTCGAGGTAGACGCCGGGGATCAGCTCGATCGGGCCGGACATCTCGAGGTCCTCGAGCCTGAGAGCGCCCGGGCTGTGCAGGCGTTCGACCAGGTGCATGATGTCGGGCTTGGGGTATTGCGGGTGCATCAGCCCGGAGACCGAGTATTCGAGCTCGCGCCGGTTGATGACGACTGTCGAGTTCATCGGGAAGTGGTCGTCCTTGCCGGCGTGGTCGATGTGCAGGTGGGTGTGGCAGATGTAGCGGACGTCGCCGGGGCGGACCCCGTGATTGGCGAGCTGGCGTTCGACCATGTTCTCGTGGAACTGCAGGCCGCGCATGCCGAGTGTTTCCATGATCGCGTTGTCGCGGTAGCCGGTGTCGACCAGGATCGGGTACTGGCCGCCGAGGATGAGAAAGCCGTAGACCGGAACGCGGCGGACCCGGCCGCAGTCGCGGCCGAGCACCAGAAAGCTCGATTCCAGCTCGATGTCGCCGAAGTCGAGGATCTTGATCTCGAGTGCCATGGTTCGGGCTCCCCTCTCAGCTCAGCCGGTAGACCCGGCATGCGGTGTCATGAAAAATCGCCTGGCGCTCGGCCTCGGCGAGGCCGCCGGCGGCCTTTCTGTGGGCCGAGACCAGGCTGGCGTAGTCGGTCCAGAGCTTCTCGATCGGGAAGTTCGAGCCCCAGAGACAGCGGTCGGCGCCGAACAGGGCCACCGTCTCGGTGGTGAGCCAGGCAATGTGGACGGTGTCGACGCGGTGGATGAAGGTGCCCAAGCCCGAGAGCTTGGCCATGACGTTGGGGCGGCGGGCGAGCGCGGCCATGCCTTGGCGCCACTCGGCACGGCCGGCCTCGGTGGTGTCTTCCAACATGCCGGCATGTTGCAGGACGAGGGTGACGTCCGGGCAGGCGTCGGCGAGGTCGGCCGCACCCGGCATCTGCGGGGCGAAGACCTGAAGGTCGAAGGTCAGGCGGTAGTCGGCGAGGCGGGCGACGTTCTTCTGGACCACGGGATCGCGGGAGAGGTCGGGGGTGGCGGCGAAGCGGTAGAGCGGGTTGTCGTGCCAGTGCAGCTGCTGGCGGATGCCGCGGAGATGCGGGAAGCGGGCGAGGCGGTCGAGGGCGGGGCGGACGTCCTCGGTGGTCATGTCGGCGTAGCCCACGTAGCCGTGCGGCCAGCCGTGCTCCTTGGTCAGGCTCTCGATCCAGGCGGCTTCGGCCAGGGCCTGGTCCGGGGGCCAGTTGGCCTGGACGTAGACGGCCTTTGCGACGCCGGTGCCCTCGATGTCCGCCAGGTACTCCTCGATCGAGTAGTCGCGGCGGATGGGCTCATAAGCGCCGAAGATGCGGGGCTGCATCGGGCCTTCGAGCCAGGGGAGATCGGCCTTTCGCCAGACGTGGAAATGGGCGTCGACGAGCTTCACAGGCTTGCCCTCGCACCTTTGCTGAAGCGTCTGATTTCGCCGGCGATCGCGGCCGGGGTCGAGCCGTCGCCGAGGCGGTCGAGCAAAGGCAGGATCGCGCGCATCGCACCGGTTTCGGGACGGTAGGCGGGGTCGGCTGCGAGCGGCGAGAGCCAGAGGACGGACCAGGCGAGGCTGTGGAGCCTGGTCATGGAGGCGACGAGGGCTTCGGGGCCGCCGCGTTCCAAGCCGTCGGAGACCATGATCACGAGCGCGCCTCTTGCATGCGCGGCGAAGCGGGGGACCGAGAGGAAGACGGCCAAGGCTTCGCCGAGGCGCGTGCCGCCGTCCCAGTCGGCGACCAGGCCGGAGGCCAGGGTCAGGGCCTGCGCGCGGCTCTTGTGGCGAAGCGCCCTGGTGACACGGGTGAGGCGGGTGCCGAGGGTGAAGCATTCGACCCGCTCGCCGCCTTGGACCAGGGCGTGGGCGAGGCGAAGGGCGCCGTCGGTGCCGGCCTTCATGCTGCCGGAGACGTCGATCAGCAGCAGGACCCGGCGCTCGCGCGACCGGCGTTTCTTGGTGGGAAGCTCGGTGATCTCGCCGTCACGGCGGAGCATCTGGCGAAAGGCTCGGGCGGCGTCGCTCAGCCTGCCCTTGCCCGGTCTTGACCGGCGCGAGCGGCGGCGGGGAAGGACGCGGGGGATGTCGCGCTGGAAGCGGCGGAGGAGCGTGTCCTCGGCGTCTGCTGTGAGCGCGCGGGCGAAGAGGCGCTCGGCGGTGGTGGCATCCGCACCCGAGGGCTCCTCCTCGCCGGCCTCGGGCATCTCGTCGAAGCCGGCGGCATCGTAGCTGCGGGGTAGTTCTTCGGGGGCGCCGGGGGCCGGGGCGGCGATGCTGCGGCCGAGGAAGACGGCATCGAAGACGGCATCGAAGGCAGGGCGGCGTTCGGGGCCGGGGCCGAAGACGGCGTGGGCGGCGCGGCGGATGTCCTGGAGGTGACGCGGGCCGAGCAGGCCCACGGCGGCGAGGAAGATTTCGGTCTCTTCCGGCGAGGCGGCAAAGCCGGCGGCTCTGAGTGCTGTGGGGAAGGCCAGGAAGGGGTCGAGGGCGCGGGGTGTCATGCGGCCTCGCCCAGGATGGCGTCGAGGCGAGGTGCGATATAGGCGAGGTCGTCCTGGTCCTTGAGTGCGACGCCGATGGCGCGGGCGAAGGCGCGGGGCCAAGGCGTGCCGTGGTCGTGCAGCAGGGTGGCGGCCTCGGCCCACTCCACGGTCTCGGCGACGCCCGGTGGCTTGGCCAGCGGTTCGGCCCTGAGGGCGCCCACGGCGCGGACCACCCGGGCGGCGGTGTCGCGGGCGACGGTGGAGGCGCGCATCATCACGATCTCGGCCTCGAGGGCGGGGGCGGGGTAGTCGATCCAGTGGTAGACGCAGCGGCGACGGAGCGCCTCGTGCAGCTCGCGGGTGCGGTTGGAGGTGAGGATGACGACCGGTGGCTCGGCGGCGCGGATGGTGCCGCGCTCGGGGATCGAAAGGGTGAAGTCGGAGAGGAACTCGAGGAGGAACGCCTCGAACTCGTGGTCGGCGCGGTCGATCTCGTCCAATAGCAGGACGCGGTCGCGGGGGGCCTGCAGGGCGAGGAGGATCGGCCGGGCGATCAGGTACTCGTCGGCGTAGAGGTTGACGTAAGCGTCGCCGGCCTGGCGGATGGCCAGCATCTGGCGGGGGAAGTTCCACTCGTACATGGCGGCCGCGGCGTCGATGCCCTCGTAGCACTGCAGGCGGACGAGCTCGCGGCCGAGCACCGAGGCGATCGCCTTGGCGGCCTCGGTCTTGCCGACGCCGGGGGCGCCTTCGAGCAGGAGCGGCTTGCCCAGGGCCAGCGCCAGATAGGCCGCCGTGGCGAGGCCTTCGTCGGCGATGTACTGGGCATCGCGCAGGCCCCGGGCCAAAGGCTCCGGGCCGTCGATCCCCTGGATGCTGCGCCGAATGGTCATCAGAGCGATCGCCTGGGCTTGGCCCCGCCCTGCGC
>SLRI01000550.1 GCA_007131045.1 Rhodospirillales bacterium | reverse complement strand
GCAGCGGCACCGCCGAACAGGCCGACCTGCACCTGGCCGTCCGCCCGGGCACCGACGGGGCCCTGGCCTGTGCCGTCATGCACATCCTCTTTCGCGACGGCCGGGCCGACCGCGGCTATCTCCTGGCCAACACCGACGCCCCGGCCGAGCTCGAGGCGCATCTGCAAAACCGCGGTCCCGACTGGGCTGCCGGCATCACCGGCCTCTCGGTCGCCGAGATCGAGGCCTTCGCCGCGCTCTACGGCGAGGCCGAGGCACCCTGGATCCGCTTCGGCTTCGGCTTCACGCGGTCCAGGAACGGTGCCGCCGTCATGCACGCCGCCTCCTGCCTGCCGATCGTCAAGGGCGCCTGGCAGCAGCCGGGCGGCGGCGGCCTCTACAACATGGGCGACCTCTACCACTGGGACAAAACGACGATCGAGGGCCTCGACGTGATGGACCCCTCCACCCGGCTGCTCGACCAGTCGCGGATCGGCCCGATCCTCACCGGCGACCCCTACGACCTCCAGGGCGGCCCACCGGTCACGGCGCTCCTGATCCAGAACACCAACCCGATGTGCATCGCACCCGAGCTGAACAAGGTGCACCAGGGCTTCGCCCGGGAAGACCTCTTCATCGCCTGCCAAGAGCAGTTCATGACCGAGACGGCGAAGCAGGCCGACATCCTGCTGCCGGCCACCATGTTCCTCGAGCACGACGACATCTACCACGCCTCCGGCCACTCGCGCTTCCAGATCGGCGCCAAGATCTTCGAGCCTTTTGCCGACGTCCGCACCAACCACCACGTCGTCTGCGAACTCGCTGGACGCCTCGGCGCCGAGCACCCCGGCTTTCAGATGACCGAATGGCAGCTCATCGAGGACCTGCTCGCCCGCTCCGGCTGGCCCGACGCCACGACCGTCCACGAATCCGGCGGCTGGGAGGCCCTGCCCGACGAGGCCACCGCCCACTACCGCAACGGCTTTCCCACCCCATCCGGCAAGTTCCGCTTCAAGCCCGACTGGTCCGCCTTCGGCCCCGACCACGCCCGCATGCCCGTGCTCCCCGACCACCTCGCCATCACCGACGAGATCACCGCCGAGCACCCCTACCGCCTGGTCGCCGCCCCCGCCCGCCAGTTCCTCAACTCCACCTTCACCGAGCTGGACTCCAGCCGCAAACGCGAGCACCGCCCGACCGCCATGCTCCACCCCGAGGTCATGACCAGGCTCGGCATCGAGGACGGCGACGAAATCGAGCTCGGCAACACCCGCGGCCGGGTCCGCCTCCACGCCAAACCCGCCCCGGCCCAACACCCCGACACCATCGTCGTCGAAAGCATCTGGCCCAACCACGCCTACGCCACAGGAATCGGCCTCAACCAACTCCTCTCCGCCGACCCCGCCCCACCCAACGGCGGCGCTGCCATCCACGACACGGCGGTGTGGGTTAAGGCGTTGTAGGGAAGAAGAAGATTGGGGAGGCAGCGCCTCCCCATGCCCCACCATTATTTTTGTTGTCTGAAAATTAACATTGCTAATTGTCCTTCATCGACGTGATGACCGAATCGCGGCGAACTATTCGAGAATCCGGTCGCGGATGACCGCGCTGTCGCGCAGCTGGTCGATCTCGGCGTTGATCGCGGGCGGCAGGGTGCTCGGGTAGACGTGCTTGGACGGTCGCTCGCGCAGCTTCTGCTCGTATTCCCGCTCGATCCACCGGGTCAGCCCGTCGATCACCGCCAAGAGCCGGGATGCCTTGAAGCGGCCGATCTGAGCCTTGAAACGGCGGGACGAAGGGGCGCTGCGCTCAGGGCCGCTCTCGACGCGGGCGGTCGCTGCCGGGTTGCTCATCCGATCTTCTCCTCTGTAGCTCGCGGGCCGGAGCCGGCCTCGCTGTTCGGCCAGGCGTAGGCTTCGAGCAGGACGATCGCGTAGGCCAAGGCCGCGATCGCGCATCCCAGCACGAACAGCATGCCGCTGCCGGCAACGCCCGCCAGCAGGGTGCCGGCGATGACCAGGCTCAGCCCGGCCGGCCAGCCGGCGAGCCAGGGCAGCCGGTCGAGGATCGCCGGCCGGTCGAGCCGCCGCGGCCGGGCGCGCGCCTCCATGACCAGCATCGCGAGATTGAGGATCACGTGTGCCACCGCGAGCGGCCACCATTCCGCCCGGAAGCCGTCGTTGAGCAGGGTGCCGGTGAAGGCCACGGCATTGCCGGTGAGCATCGGGTGCGAGAGCACCGAATAGGGAAACGAGGTCACCAGCTTGGGCTGCAATGCGGCGAGCTCGTAGCCGTAATAGGTGCGATCGGTGCCCAGCGCCCGCGCCGCCGAGAGATTGAAGAGCAGGCCGACCGCGACGACGGCGAGCGACAGGATATCCGGCGTCATGGTCAAATAGACCGCGCCGAACACCACGAGCGAGGCGCCCTTCATCAGCACGGCATCGCGCTCGAAGACGCGAAGCGCCACCGCCCGCGGCACGAAGGCCAGCGCATAGATCGCGTAATGCCAAAAGCTCAGGCCATAGACGACGACGGCCCACTGGCCGGCGAGCCCGCCGATGCCGAGCACGACCATGACGACGAAAGCGATGCCGACGGGAAAGGACGGGCTCGCCGTCAGCGCATCCTGGACCTTCTGGGCGAGGGGATCAGCGAGGGCCACGTGACGTTCCTCCACGGCTTGTTTCGCGACCCCGGTCGTATACGGCATTCCGCGGCTGCTGCCTCAGCGCTACCCGCTCGACCCGTGCTTTTGAGCACGGGAATGTTGCGTTCGTGTGGCGGCCGTGGATCGGCGTTGAAAATGAGGGGCGTGCCGTGGTTCGAGCCCGACGGCGAGCGTCAGCTGCCCAGCTGCTCGACGAGCTCCCGGGCCTCGACGAGAGGCCGCGTCGCGTGCCCCTCGGTGAACCGGGCGAGGCAGGCGGCGAGGCGCTGTCGCGCGCGCTCCTGCTCGCCACGCCCGGCGAGCTTTCGCGCGAGATCGGCGGTGGCGCGCAGCTCGGGCATCAGCGCGTGCTGCCGGCGGGCGGTCTCGATCGCGCGGGCCAGGGTGCGCATGCCATCGCCCAGCCCCGCTGCCTGCTCCAGCCGGGCGCGGATCCGCAGCACCTCGACCTCGCACCAGCGCAGGTAGCCGCGCTCGATCAGCGCCTCGGCCTCGGCGATGCGCGCGAGCCCGGCCTCGAAATCGCCGGTCAGCCGGCGCGCGTCGGCGACCAGCGCCAGCGACCAGACCGCGATATTGCCCATCCCGGCCCGCCGACTGGCCTCGAGCGCCCGATCGCTCGCCGCCCGCGCCTCGGCCGGGTCACCATGCTCGAGCAGCCAGCGCGCCCGGCAGGCGAGGGCGATGACCCGCCAGGTTCGAAAGTTCTGCTCTTCCGCATCCGCCGCGGTCGCCTCGATGGCGCGAAGCGCGGCTTCCGCCGGGTCGCTCTCGACCGCGATCAACGCCCGCCAGCCGAGGCCGTAGCTCGTGCTGAACGGGTGGGCCAGGCGGGCGGCCAGCGCCATCGCCGTCTCCAGCTGGCCCGCCGCCGTCTCCGGCAGCCCCATGTACCAGGAGGCCCAGGCCGCGCGGCAGGCGCAGACCACGCCCGGGTCCTGGCCGTAGATGGCGAGGTGGCGGGCATGCTGGTCCGGTCTGTAGCGGGCGAATCCGGCCTCGAGATGGCGCTTGGCCTCGGGCCACTCCGCCCGCCAGGAACGGGTGATGCCGATGGCATAATACGCCTCGACGGCGAACACCTCGTCGTCGCTGGAGGCTGCGAGATCGCGCGCCCGCTCGGCCAGTCTGAGGGCCTCGTGCAGATCGCCCGCGACCGCGGCATTGACGGCGAGACCGACGACGATGGGGAACTCGGCACGGTCGAGCCCGGCAGCACGGCTGCGCTCGAGCGCGCGGATGTAGACCGCCTTGGTGGCGGCGCTGGCATGGCCGTCGACCGCAACGGTGATCCGGCCGAGCATGGTCAGGGCGTCGACCTCCAGCCGGTCGCGCTCGCCGCCTTCGGGCAACCCCTCGATCAGCGCCAGCGCCCGCTCGAGATATCGCCTGGCCTCCTGGTTCGAGCCGCGATAGTTGGCGAGGTCGGCGGCGCGGACGAAATAGTCGATGGCCGCGGTCGGCCGCCCGGCATGCTCCAGATGGTGGGCGACCAGCTGCGGCTCGGCTGCGGCCAGCGCCGGAAAACGACCGAGCAGGGTCTCGGCGATCCGGTCGTGCAGGCCAGCCCGCCGGCCGCGCAGCAGCGACTGGTAGGCCACGTCCTGCACCAACGCGTGCTTGAACACGTAGCGGCGGCCGCGGCGGAAGATCAGCTCGGCGTCGATCAGCCGGTGCAACGCCTCGTCGAGGCCCGGCCGATCAGCCGCCGCCGCCAGGAGATCGTGGCCGAACTCGCGGCCGATGACCGCGGCCAGCTGCGCCACCTCCTTGGCCGGACCCAGCCGGTCGAGCCGCGCCATCAGCGAATCCTGCAACGATGCCGGCACGGCGGCGGCGGTAGATCGCGCCTCCAGCACGGCGGCCGTGATCTCCTCCAAGAACAGCGGCACACCGTCGCCGCGCTCGATGATGCTCTCGACCAGCTCGGGCGTCAGCCGCTGCTCGCCGCCCGCCCGCTCGCTGATCGCCCGCTCGACGATCGCCAGCGCCCCGGCCCGGCCGAGCCGGTTCAAGCCGATCCGGGTCAGATGCGCAAAGGCCGGCAGCCGCGGCTCGCCCTCCGGCCGGCTGGTCAGCAGCAGCATCACCGGCAGCGCGTCGAGTCGCGCCAGGATCCGCTCGAGCAGCTCGAGCGAGGTCGGGTCGATCCAGTGCAGGTCCTCGAAAAGCATCAGCACAGGCGTCGTTGCCGCGAGGTTCACGAGCTGGCCGGTCAGTGCATCGAGCAGCCGGTCGCGACGCCGCTCGGCACTCATCGCGGCCAAGCCCGGATCGGCCGGCAGGCCGAGAAAATCGGCGATCAACGCCAGCGTCTCGCCGGGCTCGGAGATGTCCAGCTGCAGCAGCTCGCCCAGCCGCTGCAGCTTCAGCTCGTCGCTCGTCGCGTCGTCGAGCCGGGCCGCACCCGCCAGCTGCCGATGCACCGGCCAGAGCGGGCTGTCGCCCTGTTGCGGCGACGTCTGGTAGCGCAGCAGAACCGGCTCGTCCGGGGCCACGGCCGTAGAGAGCGCCGCCGCCAGCCGCGACTTGCCGATGCCGGGCTCGCCGGTCAACAGCACCGCCTGACCCTCGCCTTGCCGGGCACGCTGCCAGCGATCGAGCAGCAGCGCCAGCTCGACTTCGCGGCCGACCAT
>SLRI01000173.1 GCA_007131045.1 Rhodospirillales bacterium | reverse complement strand
ATGGTCGCATGGTCTCGATCGTGGGCGACGCCGAACTCGACGAGGGCAACATCTTCGAGGCGCTGCTCGAGGGCTGGAAATACGATGTCCGCAATCTCTGGTGGATCATCGACTACAACCGCCAGAGCCTCGATCGCGTGGTGCCCGAGCAGCTGTTCGCCAAGATCGAGCAGTTCTTCGGGGCGGTCGGCTGGAACGTCGTCACCATCAAATACGGCAAGAAGCTCGAGGCCGCCTTCGCCGAGCCCGGCGGCGCGGTGTTGCGTCAATGGATCGACGACTGCCCCAACGACCTCTACGCCGCCCTGACCTTCAAGGGCGGGTCCGCCTGGCGGGCGCATCTCGAGAGCGACCTCGGTGCGAACCCGTTCATCCGCAAGCTCCTGGCCGGCCACGACGACGACGCCCTGGCGTCCTTGATGACCAATCTCGGCGGCCACGACATCGAGGCCGTGCTCGACGCCTTCCACGGTGTCGAGGACGACCGGCCGCACTGCTTCATCGCCTATACCGTCAAGGGCTGGGGCCTGCCCTTCGCCGGCCACAAGGACAACCACGCAGGCCTGATGACCCCGGACCAGATGGAAGCCTTCCGCCGGCAAATGCGCATTCCCGACGGGGCCGAATGGGACGCCCATGCCGGGCTCGACATCGAGGCCGAGGCCCTGGACCGTTTCCTCGAAGCCGTGCCCTACAAGCAGCGCACCACCCGCCACACCGCCGAGCGCATCCCCGTCCCGGCCACGCTGCCGACCGGCCGCATCGCCGCCACCACGTCCACCCAGGAAGCGTTCGGCCGGATCATGGGCGAGCTCGCCCGCGGCGACAGCGCGCTCGCCTCGCGCATCGTCACCACCTCGCCGGACGTCACCGTCTCGACCAATCTCGGCCCCTGGGTCACCCGCCGGGCGGTCTTCAACCGCCGCGAGCACGAGGACGTCTTCAAGTCCGAGGCGGTGGCCTCGCCCACCGTCTGGCGGGAGAGCCAGCAGGGCCAGCACATGGAGCTCGGCATCGCCGAGAACAACCTGTTCCTCAACCTGGCGTCCTTGGGCCTCGCCCACGACCTGTTCGGCGCCCGCCTCCTGCCGGTCGGCACGCTCTACGACCCGTTCATCAATCGCGGCCTCGATGCCTTGATCTACGCCTGCTACCAGGATGCCCGCTTCCTCCTGGTCGCCACGCCGTCCGGCATCAGCCTCGCACCCGAAGGCGGGGCGCACCAGTCGATCGGCACGCCCCTGATCGGCATCAGCCAGCCGGGCCTGATCGCCTTCGAGCCGGCCTTCGCCGACGAGCTCGCCGTCATCATGCGCTGGGCCTTCGAGCACCTGCAAGAGCCGGGCGGCAGCTCGGTCTATCTCCGCCTGACCACCCGCCAAGTGGAGCAGCCGCAGCGCGACGCGGCGCCCGACGGCGTGCTCGAGGGCGGCTACTGGCTGAAGCAACCGACAGCCGACGCCGAGCTGGCGCTCGTCTATACCGGTGCCGTGGCCCCCGAAGTCCAAGCCGCTGCGGCCGAGATGGCCGACGACCTGCCCGGCCTCGGCATCCTCGCCGTCACCTCGGCCGACCGGCTGCACGACGACTGGATCGCCGGCGGCGAAGCCAGCCAGATCGCCCGCCTGCTCGGCCAGCTGCCGCCCCGCGCACCGCTGGTCACCGTCCTCGACGGCCACCCGCTGACCCTTTCCTGGCTCGGTGCGGTCGGCGGCCACAAGCTGCGGCCTTTGGGTGTGGAGGCGTTCGGCCAGTCGGCCGACATCCCGGACCTCTACCGCCTCCAGGGCATCGACGCCGAGGCCATCGTCGATGCCGTGGCCGAGGCGCTGCTCGCCGCTTGAGACGATCCTCGCCCGACGGCGCGACCCGGTCCGCCATCGGGCTTGTCGGCCGGCCGGCGTTTCGCCATAAGGGCTTGTGCCGAAAGCAACGGCAGACGTCGGCCTCGCCGGCCGGTGCGTCCCCACCAGGACAGGTACCGGAGACCCCGGCAGAACAGCGGCCGGCCGACGAGAAAGGGGAGTGCAGCCATGGACATGTCAGGCGAGTACCGCATCCCGGCGCCCCGGGATCGGGTCTGGGCCGCCCTCAACGACCCCGAGGTCCTGCGCCAGTCCATTCCCGGCTGCGAGGAATTGAACAAGCAGTCCGACACCGAGCTCGAGGCCAAGGTCACGGCCAAGGTCGGGCCGGTGAAGGCCAAGTTCAACGGCGGTGTCCGGCTCGAGAACATCAACGCGCCGGAAAGCTATTCGATCGTCGGCGAGGGCAAGGGCGGTGCTGCCGGCTTCGCCAAGGGTGGCGCGGACGTCCACCTGAAGGAGGACGGCAGCGACACCATTCTGACCTACAACGCCAAGGCCGAGGTCGGCGGCAAGCTCGCCCAGATCGGCTCGCGGCTGATCCAGGGCACGGCCAAGAAAATGGCCGACGAGTTCTTCTCGAACTTCAGCCGTATCGTCACCGACGCCGAGACGGCGCTCGGCAAGCCGGCTGAACCGGTCGCCACAGCAGAATCGGCCCCCGAACCGGCAGCGGCACCGGCCGGACCGGTCGGCGACACCGCGCCGGCACCGGCGGGCGAGCCGGCCAAACCGGCACCGTTCCCCGCCGATTCGGTGACCGGCCGGACCGAGGAGGCAGCCCAGCCGACCGCGCGGCCGGCGCCGAAGCCGCCGCCGGAGCCGGAGCCGACCGGCCCGGGCTTTCTCGGTGGCCTCGGAACCCCGGCCTATATCGCCATTGGCGTGGTGGTGCTGATCCTGCTCTATCTCCTCTTCACATAAGGCGGCACCGCCGCCAAAACCTAGCGACACTACCGGCGACACGCGCCGGCAACGGGAGGGTTCTCGACAATGACCAAGGTATCGATGACCGTTAACGGCAAGGCTGTCTCCGGCGAGGTCGAGGGGCGCACGCTGCTCGTCGACTTCCTGCGCCAGAATCTCGGCCTCACCGGCACGCATGTGGGCTGCGACACCTCGCAGTGCGGCTGCTGCGTCATCCATCTCGACGGGCAGAGCGTGAAGGCCTGCACGATGCTCGCAGTCCAGGTGGAGGGCAGGAGCGTCACCACGGTCGAGGGCCTCGCCCAGCCGGACGGCACGCTGCACCCGATCCAGGCGGCGTTCCGCGAGCATCACGGCCTGCAGTGCGGCTTCTGCACGCCCGGCATGCTGATGTCGGCGGCCGATCTCCTGCAGCAGAACCCGAGCCCGACCGAAACCGAGGTGCGCCACTGGCTCGAGGGCAACATGTGCCGCTGCACCGGCTACCACAATATCGTCAAGGCCATCCTGGCCGCTGCCGAGACCATGAAGGGCGGCATGCGCCACGCCGCCGAATAAGCCTGTCGGGAAATTCAACCGGGGGCGGCTTCGCAAAAAGGGAAGCACGAGATGGCAGAGAACGGTATCGGCGCCCGGTCGCTCCGCAAGGAGGACCAGCGCTTCATCACCGGCAAGGGCCGGTACACCGACGACATCAACCAGCACGGCCAGACCTTTGCGGTGTTCGTGCGCAGCCCGCACGCCCACGCCGAGCTGAAGAGCGTCGACAAATCGAGCGTCGACGGCATGCCGGGCGTGCTCGCGGTGCTCGATGGCAGCGACGTCGCGGCCGACGGGCTCGGCAACCTGATTTGCGGCTGGGCCGTCACCTCCAAGGACGGCTCGGGCATGAAGATGGGGCCGCACCCGCTCTTGGCGCAGGGCAAGGTCCGCTATGTCGGCGACCGGGTGGCGGTGGTCATCGCCGAGACCTACGCCCAGGCCAGGGACGCCGCCGAAGCCTTGGCCGTGGAGTACGCCGAGCTGCCGTCCGTCATCGACGTCGCCAAGGCGCACGACGCCGGGACCACGGTCCACGACGAGGTCGCCAACAACCTGATCTACGACTGGGAGCTCGGTGACGCGGCCGCGGTCGATGCGGCGATTGCCAGTGCCGCGCATGTCAGCCGCATCGATCTGGTCAACAACCGGCTGGTGCCCAACGCACTCGAGCCCCGGGCGGCGATCGGCACCTACGACAGCGGCCTCGACCAGTTCACCTGCTACGTCACCAGCCAGAACCCGCACGTCCACCGCCTCGTCATGTCGGCCTTCATCCAGGTCGCACCCGAGCACAAGCTGCGGGTGATCGGCCCCGACGTCGGCGGCGGCTTCGGCTCGAAGATCTTCATCTACGGTGAGGAATGCGTCGTCACCTGGGCGTCGAAGAAAGTGGGCGGCCGGCCGGTCAAGTGGACCTGCGACCGCTCCGAGGCCTTCCTTTCCGACTGCCACGGCCGCGACCACGTCAGCCACGCCGAGCTCGCAGTCGACGCAGACGGCAACGTCACCGCGCTCAAGGTCGAGACCAAGGCCAATCTCGGCGCCTACATGTCGACCTTCAGCTCGTGCGTGCCCACATATCTGTACGCCACGCTCCTGGCCGGCCAGTACAAGACCCCGGCGATCCACGCGACGGTGAAGGCTTACTACACTAACACCGCACCGGTGGACGCCTATCGCGGGGCCGGCAGGCCCGAGGCCTCCTTCCTGCTCGAGACCCTGTTCGAGCAGGCGGCCAAGGAACTGGGCAAGGACCCGGCCGAATTCCGCCGGCAGAATTTCATCCCCAAGGACGCCTTCCCCTACCAGACGCCGGTCGCCCTGACCTACGACATCGGCGACTACGAGACGACGCTCGACGAGGCGATGCGGCTGATCGACTACGAGGGCTTTGCGGCCAGGAAGGCCGAGGCCGAAAAGCGCGGCAAGAAGCGCGGCATCGGCATCTCCTGCTACATCGAGGCCTGCGGCATCGCCCCTTCGGCGGTGGTCGGCTCGCTCGGCGCCGGCGTCGGACTTTGGGAGAGTGCCAAGGTCCGCTTCAGCCACACCGGCAAGGTGCAGGTCCTGACCGGCACCCATAGCCACGGCCAGGGCCACGAGACCACCTTCAGCCAGCTCGTCTCGGACAAGCTCGGCATCCCCTACGAGGACGTCGAGGTGATCCACGGCGACACCGAAAAGACCCCGGTCGGCATGGGCACCTACGGCTCGCGCTCCTTGGCCGTCGGCGGCGAGGCGATCGTCAAGTCGTGCGACAAGCTGATCGCCAAGGGCAAGAAGATCGCCGCCCACCTGCTCGAGGCATCCGAGGCCGACATCGAGTTCAAGAACGGCCAGTTCTCGGTCGCCGGCACCGATCGGTCGAAGTCGATGGCCGAGGTGGTGTTCACCGCCTACGTGCCGCACAACTACCCACCCGACCTCGAGCCGGGCATGGAGGAGGGCGCGTTCTTCGATCCGCCCAACTTCACCT
>SLRI01000186.1 GCA_007131045.1 Rhodospirillales bacterium | reverse complement strand
AGGCTGCGGTGAGCTCCAGCGGGGTGACCTCGGAGGTGCCGAGCGCCAGGGACGGCACCGGGCGCAGTTCACTTCCGATGCCGAGCAGGCGGGCGCGCTCGGCGACCTTGCCTGGACCCACTTCTTCGCTCAGCTTCACCGTCACCGTGTTGATCGAGCGGGCCAGTGCTTCGTCGATGCTGATCCGGCCGAAATACCGGCCGCCCGGGTTGTTCGGCGTCCAGCCGGCGACCGTGAAGGGTGCGTCGTCGACGAGGTCGCCCGGTCGCCGGCCGGCCTCGAGCGCTGCCATGAAGACGAAGGGCTTGAAGGCCGAGCCCGGCTGGCGCTGGCCGAAGGCGGCGCGGTTGAAGCGGGAAGTGCGGTAGCTGCGGCCGCCGACCATGGCGCGAATAGCGCCGCTGCCGTCGAGCAGGACGACTGCAGCCTCGATGCCGGGATAGGCGGCGAGTTCCTGGGCCACGGCACCCTCGGCCAGGCGCTGGAGGCGGGGGTCGAGGGTGGTGCGAACGACCCAGCTCCGCTGCGGCTTGCCGAGATGCTCGGTGAGGCCGTCGAGCACCCAGTCGGCGAAGTGGCCGGCCATTTCGGAACCGCCGGCCGTGGCGAGGCGTGCCGGGCGGGCCCTGGCCTCGGCGGCCTGCTCTTCGCTGATCTTGCCGGTCTCGACCATCAGCCGAAGGACGGTCGAGGCCCGGCGGTTGGCGCGCTCGAGGTCGCTCGTGGGCGCGAACCGCGAGGGTGCCTGGAGGAGACCGGCGAGCAGGGCGGCTTCGGCGAGCTCGACCCGCGCCGCGGGCTTGCCGAAATAGCGCTGGCTCGCGGCCTCCACACCGTAAGCACCGGCACCGAGATAGACGCGGTTGAGGTAGAGCTCGAGGATCTGGTCCTTCGAGAGCCGCGCCTCGAGCCAGAGGGCGAGGATCAGCTCTTCCATCTTGCGGCGCATGGCGCGCTCGGGCGTGAGGAAGAGGTTCTTTGCCAGCTGCTGGGTCAGCGTGCTGCCGCCCGCGACCACGCCGCCGGCCTGGAGGTTGCTCAGCATGGCGCGGATGGTGCCTCTGAGATCGAGGCCGAAATGGCTGTAGAAGCGACGGTCCTCGGTGGCGATCACCGCATCGCGCAACACCGGACTCACCTCGCCGAGCCGCACGAAGGCGGTGCCGGCCGAGCCGCGCTCGGCGAAGACGCTGCCGTCGGCGGCGATCAGTGTCACCCTCGCCTGCTCGGCATCGGCGAAGAGCGCGTCGGTGTCCGGGAGGTCGGGGGCGTAGACGATGAACAGCCCGACCCAGACGACGAAGCCGCCGACGATCAGCGGCGGGACGAGGCGCAGCAGCCAGCGCAGCGGGCGAAAGCGGCGCTCGGGTGGTTCGGGTGAAGGGCGCGGCTTCGCCCGGGCCGATTCAGTGGGGCGCGGGCGTCTGGCCATCGATCCTTCCGAAACGTCGTCTCACGCGGGTCCTAGGGTGACGAGATCGCAGGCCCGGCCGCGCATTGCAAGTCCCGGGCAATCACCTAGTCTCGGAACGAGCGAAGTCTTGTTGGAGAAGCCACGCCGATGGCGCCCCCCGATCCCGGACTCACTCGAAGCCTCGTCCTGCCCGATCCCACCGACCCGAGGCTCACCCGTCGGGTCACCGGCCTCGACCACGAAGGCCGCGAGGTCGAGGCCGCGGTCGTCCACGAGCGGCCGCTGACGCTTTTTCTCAACGGCCAGGAGATCGTCACCATGATGACGATCGGCGATCACCCGGACTATCTGGCCCTGGGCTATCTCTTGAACCAGAACATGCTGCGCGCCGACGACCGGGTGACCGCGATCGAGCACGATGCCGATCTCGACGTCGTGGTGGTGCGGACCGAGCGCGCCACGAACTACGAGGCGAAGCTGAAGAAGAAGGTGCGAACCTCGGGCTGTGCGCAGGGCACGGTGTTCGGCGACGTGATGGAGAAGTTCGAGCAGGTGACCCTGCCCACGGACGCCGTGCTCAAGACCTCCTGGCTCTATGCCTTGACCAAGACCATCAACACCTGCCCCTCGCTCTACCTCGAGGCCGGGGCGATCCACGGCTGCGCGCTCTCTCAGGGGCCGGAGGTGCTGCTCTACATGGAGGACGTCGGCCGGCACAACGCCGTGGACAAGATCGCGGGCTACATGTTCCGGCACGGGCTGGAGCCGGCGGGCAAGATCTTCTACACCACCGGCCGGCTGACCTCGGAGATGGTGATCAAGACGGTGCAGATGGGCATTCCCATCCTGGTCTCGCGCTCGGGCTTCACCGCCTGGGGGGTCGACCTCGCCCGGCAGGCCGGGCTGACGCTGATCGGCCGGGCCCGCGGCCGGCGCTTCCTCGCGCTCTCCGGTGCCGAGCGGATCGCCTTCGACGCCGATCTTTCGGCGGTGGGCGAGGAGGATAGGAAGCATCGCCGCAAGGCGGCTGGCGTCGATGCCTGAGGGCCGGGTCGCGGGCGTGCTGCTCGCGGGCGGGCTCGCCCGGCGGATGGGCGGCGGCGACAAATGTCTTCTGGAACTTTCCGGGCAACCGATGCTGGCGCACGCGATCGACCGGCTCGCCCCGCAGGTGGCGGCACTGGTGGTCAATGCCAATGGCGACCCGGCGCGGTTCGCCGGCTTCGGCCTGCCGGTCGTGCCGGATGTGGTCGCCGGCTTCGCCGGGCCCCTGGCCGGGGTGCTGACCGGGATGGTCTGGGCGCGCGACGCTGTTCCCGATGCGGCCTGGGTGGTGACGGCGGCGACCGACACACCCTTTTTCCCGAAAAATCTCGTCGCCCGGTTGTTCGCCGGCGCACGCGACGCGGATGTCGCCTTCGCGGCTTCGGGCGGGCGCACCCATCCGGTCTTCGGGCTCTGGCGCTCAGCCCTCCTCGACGACCTGCAAAAAGCGCTCGTCGAGGAGGACGAGCGCAAGATCGACCGCTTCGCCGGCCGCTACCGGGTGGCCGAGGTCGACTTTGCGACCGAGCCATTCGATCCCTTCTTCAACGTCAACCGGCCTGAAGATCTCGAAGAGGCAGGGCGGCTCTCAGAGCTCGTCGAGTAGGCCGCGCAGGCGGAGAAGCGCCGTGCGCAACCGCTCGCTCTCGATCGCGAAGCAGATACGGATATGGCCCTCGTTTTCGGCCCCGAAGGTGTAGCCGGCGGCGATCCCGACCTTGGCACGCTGCAGTGCCGTGCGGCAGAAGGCCAGGCTGTCGGTGAGGCCCGCGATCTCGGGAAAGGCGTAGAAGGCGCCCTCGGGCTCGAGCAGCCGCACCTTGGGGTGAGAGCCGATCACCTCCATGACGATGTCGCGGTTGTTGCGCGTGCGCTCGACGAACGAGGCGACGAAGTCCTCGCCCTCCTGGAGTGCCGCGAGGCCGCCGGCCTGGGCGAAGACGGTCGCACCCGTGTTGTTGCACTCGGCGAGCACGGCCATGGGCTCGACCAGGTGCGTGGGGGTCACCATCCAGCCCATCCGCCAGCCGGTCATCGCCCAGGCCTTGGAGAAGCCGTTGAGCACGAAGACCGGCTCGTCGTCGCCGGCGAACTCGAGGAATGACGGGGCAGGATCGCGGCCGACGAAGACGTTCCTGTGATAAACCTCGTCGGCGATCAGCCCGAGCCCGTGGCGGCGGCAGAGGTCGAGGAGCGCCCGGCCTTCGGCCTCCCGCATGATCCAGCCCGTCGGGTTGGACGGCGTGTTGACGTAGACGGCCTTGGTGCGGGACGTGATCGCCGCCGCGACGTCGGCGAGATCGAGCGCCCAGCGCGTCCCGTCGTCACGCAGCCGGACATCGACGTTGCGCGCCCCCATGAGTTGGGCCGCTACCCGGACATTGGGCCAGTAGGGTCCAATCAGGATGATCTCGTCGCCCTCGGTCAGAAGGCACTCGCAGGCGACGACCACCGAGAGCATGGTCGAACCCGCGACCGAGATCCGGTCGGGGTGCAGATCGAGGCCGTAGAGCCGGTCGAGGTAGGTCTTGAGGCCGGCCCGGAGTGCGGCAGTGCCGCGGGAATAGGAATAGAAGGTCTCGCCCCGGTCGAGGGCAGCCTTGGCGGCGTCACGGATGAAGGCGGGCGTGGCGATGTCGCTCTCGCCGAACCAGAGGGGGATGACCTCGGGATCGCCGAGCGCGCCCATCGCCACCTTGCTGATGCCGGAAAGCTCCAGCCTCTCGATCGCCTCGCGTATCACAGCCATTTCGCATCCTGCATCGAGGGTTCGGCAGGGTCATAGCCTGCTCAGGCAGCGGAAGCCAGGGGTGCCGGCAGACGCAGGCCGGGGCCGGCCAGGGTCGGCAGGAGGGTGCAGTCGAGCGGCCAGTCGAAGACGATCGTGGCGCCGCGACGGCCGATGTCGCTCTCGATCTCCATCGAGCCACCCAGCCGCTGCACGATGCGGCGGACGAGAGCCAGGCCGATGCCGCTGCCGCCGGGCTTGGCCGCATCCCCGCTCTGTGCCGGCCCGTATTGGCCTGGCCGGTTGCCGAACAGGCGGAAGATCCGCAACTGCTCGGCCGGAGGGATGCCCGGGCCGTCGTCGGTGATCCGGAAGATCACGCGGCGGCCGTGCTGGGCGACCCGGATCTCCAGCCCGACGATGTCCTTGTCGTGATGCTCGATCGCGTTGCCGATGAGGTTGCGCAGGACCAGGGCCAATGGCGGCTCCGGCGTGATCAGGATCGGCAGCTCGCCTTCGAGCTTCAACTCGACCCGCTTTTGAGGCGCCAGGAGCTGTAGCTGCTCGTTCACGAGCTCTCGGATGTCACAATGACCGAGCGGCCCCGTCACCTGGCTCGTCTGGGCATAGTGGAGCAGGTCCTTGAGCATGGTATCCATGCGCGCCACCTGGTCCTTGAGCCGAGCCAGATGATCCAGGGCGATGTCGGGCAGCGGGCCGGCATCGGCCGCGAGCCAGCCGGCGATCGTGTCGATTGCCCGAAGCGGCGTGCGGAGATCGTGGCCGACCGTGGCGGCGAAGCTGTCGAGCTCGCTGTTCGAGCGTTCGAGCTCGGCCGTGTAGGTGACGATGCCGTGCGCCATCGCGTCCATCTCGGCCGCGAGCTCGGCGATCTCGTCCGAACCCTCGAGCCGAAGATCGGTCAAGCGCCGACCGCTGGCAAAAGCCCGCAGCTTCTCCTCCAGTTGCCGTACCGGGCCGATGACCAGCCGGTCGATGCCGACGAAGAGGCTGAGCGCGATGCAGAAGCCGGCGAGCACCAGGCTCGCGGTGATCGCGAGGTTGACCTGCTTTATGGCCTCCTTGACCGCCGCAATCGGGTAGGCGGCGACGACTTTCCAGCCCCAGGGGACGAACTGCCGGGCCACCGCCAGATAGGGCTCGCCCATCAGGTCGAGCACGACGCTGCCATTGCCGTTGGCCAGCTGGTCGGTCAGTCGATGGATGTCGCGCGAGCCGAGAGTCGGTGGCTGCAGCACCTTCCCTTCCGAATCACGAACGATGAGGAGAATGTCGGTGCGCCGGGCGAGCTCGGCGAGATCCTCGAGCACTCCCGCCTGGTAGCGCTCGACATAGATCGCGACAGTGTCGAGCCCGTAGGTCGAGAGCACCCGGTGCCGCTCGTCGATCATCCGCAGTGCTGCGTTGTCCAAGAGATAGGCGAGCAGCGCCGCGCGCTGCCCGGTCATTTGCCGGTCCTGGGTATAACTGCTGACCGTCCACTGCAAGGTGAGGCCGGCGAGAACGACCGGCAACAGGACGAGGAGAAGCTTGCTGCGCAGACGCATGACCGTCGTCTCACCTGAACAATCGACCGCGGGCGAGCTCCATCAGCTCGTGGCTCGGCACGATGCCGAGCGTGTCTGCGGTCCTGAGATTGAGCGAGAAGTGAACCCGACGAACCGCCCGAACCGGTACGTCGAGCGGCGCCGCCCCGTCGAGCAGCTGCTTGGCCAGGCTCGCGGCTTCGCGTGCGGTGCTGCGCGGCTCGGGTGCCAACGACATCAAGGCGCCGGCCGCGACCGCGGCCTCGCTCGGCGCATAGACGACCGGCCGGCCGGTGTGCCGCTCGATCGCCTGAACCATGGCGGCGAGTGGTGCCGCCGCATCGAGCGCCAGCCAGAAGGCGTCTATCGCAAGCTCGCTCGCGGCGGCCGCTGCCGCGGCCGCCGTCACCTGCGCGACCATCACCGCCGCGTCATCGTCGGCGGAACCGGTGAACGGCACCGCGACGAAGCCCGGTGTGACCACCGCTTCGGCCAGCGGACCCGTCGAGCTCGACGCCTGGCCGGAGGTCGATGGATGGATGATCCCGATCCTCAGCGGTGGCGCGTTGCGGCTGGCCAGCAATTGGTTCGCGATGGCGAATGCGGCACCGCGTGGCAGTTGTGCGGTCAGGCCGGTCGTCGGCGCCCCGCCGCCGGCGTTCGCGGCGTCGGTGAGCAGTAAGGCCAACTCGCGCGGCAGATAGGCGAAGAGATGCGGCGTGGCCGTGCCGTCGAGGGCACGGCTGCCGCTCGCCGCCGCGGCCGAGCCGAAGCTGACGACCAGATCGGCATCGGCCAGCCGGCCGCGCCGCAGCGGCGGCACCAGATCGCTCGACGAGACATGGAGGCGCAGGAAGCGGACGCGGCGGCGATCGACGGCGAGCTGAGCGTCGAGTTCCGCCTCGAAGATCGGTAGCACCTCGCTCGCCGTATCGGCGTCCAGGCTCTCGAGGATCACGACGCGAAGCACAGCCTCGGCGTCGAATTGCGCCCAGGCGAGCAGGCCGACGACCAGAGGCAGGACAGGGAAGAACAGATGGAAGCGCACCTTGCACCCGATGGTGAGATCGATGCGAGGATTATTATCCTATTTCTGTGCTTTCCGCAATACCCGAGTGGGCAACCAGCGTCGCCTTTTCGATCACCACCTCGCCGTCACGGCGGCTCGCTCGGCAAGCCGAATCCACCTCGCCGGCACGACCCAGGCGCAATGCGCCCAGTCCCCGCCCCTTCCCAGCGCCGCAATCGAGGTGGATCAAGCGCCCCCCCTCGGCGTTGGTCCTCACCAGTATGCTCTCGTCGCTGAGCGGGTGATGGCCAATGACGACCGTCGCGCCGGCCGGCACCGAATCGAGCCAGCGATAGGTGCGCACCGGCTTCTTGCGCGTCTCGCCCGGGCCAGTTTCACCGTAGAGCGCCAAAGCCCGCAGCTTCGCCGGCAAGCTCCGCACCCCGAGCATCGCCGGGGCGAAGCCACCGTGCACCATCACCGTGTCACCCAGGCGAACGAGATAGGGCGCCGACCGGTAGGCCTCGAAAAAGCCCTGCCGCAGCGCCTTGCCGTCTGCCGCCGCCTCCAGCTGCTCGATCGTGACCGCGAGATCGCTGTCGACGGAGGTCGGATTGCCCTTCAGCGTCCGAAAGAGCTTGTCGTCGTGATTGCCCCGAATGAACAGCCCGCGGTCGGCTCGCAGGAGATCGAGCATCTGCCGCACGGTGGCGGCATTGTCGGTACCGCGATCGACGAGGTCGCCGAGCGATACGACGAACCGCTGCTCGGCGGCGGCGAGGTCGATCAGCGCCCGAAACAGATCCGGATGGCCGTGCACGTCGCCGACCACCAAGACGCCTCGGGCCCAGCCCGGCAGCTCGAGCTCGAGCCGGTCAGCCACGTTTCTCGATCACCACCGCGAAATGATCGGCATGAGCGGTGTTCTCCAGCAGGCTGTGGCCGGCCGCCTCACAGAACTGCGCGAAGTCGCCGGGTGCCTTGGGATCGGTGGCCAGCACGCGAAGCCGATCGCCGGCCGCCATCGCCCGCATGGCTTTTTGCGCCTTGAGCACCGGCAACGGGCAGTTCAGACCGCGTGTATCGAGTTCGACGAGTCCTTTCATGACCTCCTTTCGAACGCAGCGGCAGGCCGAGGGCAACGCGTTGCCTGCTCGCTGCTCACGACTGGCGGTGGTCGATGACCGACCAGCATGCTAGATCGGCGTTTGCGGGAGAACCCCGCGTTCAGCACGGGGTTGCCCGAGGTGTCATGCGCGTCATAAGTGTGGTCGGTTGGAAGAACAATGGCAAGACGACCCTGGTCGTTCGCCTCGTCGAGCACCTTACCCGCCTGGGGCTCAGGGTTTCGACCATCAAGCACGCGCATCACAGCATCGACCTCGACCGGCCGGGCAAGGACAGCTGGCGGCATCGCGAGGCCGGTGCCGAGGAGGTGGTGCTCGCGACCTCGAGGCGCTGGATCTTGATGCACGAGCTGCGTGACGCGCCCGAGCCGGCATTGGCAGAGCTCCTGGCCAAGCTGGCACCCGTGGACATCGTCGTCGTCGAAGGTTTCAAGGGTACCAGCCTGCCCAAGATCGAGGTTCATCGCGGCGCCTGCGGGACCGACCTGATCGCCCGGGCCGACCCCGACGTCGTGGCCGTGGCGACCGATGTCGAGCTCGTCGGTCTCACGCTGCCGGTGATCCACCTCGACGATATCCCGGCCGTGACCGCGGCTGTCCTCGAGCATGCGCGGGAGATCGTCCGCTGAGCACCGAGCTGCCCATCGACTGCTTCGACTACAGCCGCGGCCACGTCTCCGTCGCCGAGGCGCTCGCACGTCTGCGCCAGCGCACGGCACCGATCGTCGGGGCCGAGAGGGTGCCGTTGGCCGAGGCTTCGGGCCGGGTGCTGTCGGCACCCCTGCTCAGCCCGCGTCCGGTGCCGGCCTTCGACAATGCCGCCGTCGACGGTTACGCCTTCGCCGCCACCAGCCAGGCCGCGACCGGCAAGTCCCGGTTGACACTCGCCGAGGGACGGGCCGCCGCCGGGCATCCAGCCGACGAATGTGTCGCGCCGGGCCGGGCGATCCAGGTGCTCACCGGTGCTGTCATGCCGGCCGGGACCGACACGGTCGCGATGAACGAAGAGGTCGCGGTAGAGGCCGGCAGCGTCGTGCTCGCCCGCCCGCTGCGCCCCGGCAGCAACCGGCGGCGGGCCGGCGAGGACATTGCCGCCGGGCAGTCGCTCTTCACGGCCGGGCTCGTTCTCGGGCCACGACAGATCGGCGTCGCGGCCGAGCTCGGCCTCGCCGAGCTGCCAGTCTATCGGCGGCTGCGCGTCGCCCTCTTGTCGAGCGGCGACGAGCTCACCGAGCCCGGCCGGCCGCTGCCCGAGGGCGGCATCTACGACGCCAACCGCTACATGCTGCGGGCCCTGTTGCGCCACCTGCCGGTGAGCGTCGCCGATCTCGGCGTCCTCGGCGACACGGCTGCAGCCGTAGAGCCGGCCATCCTGGATGCGGCCCGGCGGCACGATGTCGTTCTCACCTCGGGTGGCGCCTCGAAGGGCGACGAGGACCATGTCGTGCGGACGGTCGAGCGGCACGGCCGTCTCGACTTTTGGCAGATCGCGATGAAGCCCGGCCGGCCGCTCGCCTTCGGCCGGCTCGCGGATGCGGTCACCATCGGCCTGCCGGGCAATCCGGTCGCCGCTGCCGTCTGCTTCATGCGCTTCGCCCGGCCGGTGATCGCCCGGCTCGCCGGGGCGGCCTGGATGGAGCCGCGGGCGTTCGTGGTGCCGGCCGCCTTCACGCTGCAGAAAAAGCCGGGGCGCACGGAGCTGCTGCGCGTCCGGCTGGTCGATGCCCGGGACGGGCCAGAGGCCGAGTTGATCCGCCGCCAGGGATCGGGCATCTTGACCTCGCTCACCGAGGCCGACGGACTTGTCGAGGTGGCACCCGAAACCACCGTCATCCGCCAGGGTGACCCCGTCCGCTTTCTCTCCTTTGCCGAGCTCGGCGCCCGCTGAGCGCCAGCCGCGGAGGCCCGAGCATGTCATCCGCCGATGTCGTCGTCGTAGGTGCCGGGATCGCCGGCGCCGGGATCGCCTTCGAGCTGGCCCGCGACGCGCGGGTCGTGCTGGTCGAGGCCGAGGATCGGCCCGGCTACCACACCACCGGCCGCTCGGCCGCAGTCTATCTGAAGGGCTATGGCAACCGGGTCATCCGCGACCTCACCGCCGCCAGCGAGGCCTTCTTGACCGCACCGCCGCCCGGCTTCGCCGAGGTGCCCCTGGTGACGCCACGCGGTGCCTTGAGCCTCGTGCGCGAGGATCAGCTCGCCCGCCTCGGCCCCACGCTCGAGCTGCTGCACCACCACGTCCCCGCGGCACGGCGGGTCGGGCCGGACGAGATCCTCGCCCTGGTCCCGGCCCTCAGGCCGGCTTACGCTGTGGCCGGCATCTTCGATCCCGGCGCCCGGGACATGGATGTCGACGCCCTCTTCCAGGGCTACCTCAGAGGCTTCAAGGCGCGGGGCGGCCGGCTGCTCACGGGCGCCGCCGCCGAGCAGATCACCCGCGTCGACGGCGGCTGGACGATCGAGACGCGCAGCGAGCGGCTCACCGCACCGATCGTCGTGAACGCGGCCGGGGCCTGGGCGGATCGGGTGGCAGCGCGTGCCGGGCTCGACCCGCTGGGCCTCGTCCCCAAGCGGCGAACCGCGCTGATCGTGGCCGGGCCCGCGGGCTTCGACGTGAGTGGCTGGCCACTGGTCGACGACATCGACGAAGAGTTCTACTTCCGTCCCGAGGCCAAGAAGCTCTTCTGCTCACCAGCCGACGAAACCCCGGTCGAGCCGCACGACGTTCAGCCGGAAGAGCTGGACATCGCGATCGCCGTGGACCGCATCGAGCGGGCCGTCCCGCTCGACGTCCGCCGCATCGAGCACAGCTGGGCGGGGCTGCGCACCTTCGCTCCCGACAAGACACCGGTCGTCGGCTTCGACCCACGCGCCCAGGGCTTCTTCTGGCTAGCCGGCCAGGGCGGCTACGGCATCCAGACAGCGCCCGCGATGGCGCTCTTGGCGAGCCGGCTGGTGCGTGGCCTGAGCGCGCCCGACGGGCTCGGCCATCTCCTCCCGGCCTTGGCGCCGACGCGGCTCGTTCACTGATCCCGAGGCGGCTCCTCGGGGTCCAAGAGGCGGTGCAGGTGGACAATGAAGTAGCGCGTCTGGGCGTCGTCCACCGTCGCCTGCGCCCTGGCCCGCCAAGCCTTCTCCGCCTCGGCGTAGTTGGGATAGATGCCGACGATATCGAGCTTCGAGAGATCGGCGAACTCGACGCCCTTGGGGTCGACGAGTTCGCCACCGAAAACGAGATGCAGCAATTGCTTGGCCATCGTTCCTCTCCACGCCGCTCGATCACGAAGGGCGCTCTCTCTAGGTCCGGATCAGCGTTGGTCGCGGCCGCCTTTATGGCACCGCGGCGGGTACCGGCGCAATGATGCCCCCGCTGCGGCTGACGCTGCTGCTCTGTCTCGTGCAGATGCTGGCGATGACGGGCTCGCTCAACTTCCAGGCACTGATCCCCGTCTTCATCGCCGAATGGCAGCTCAGCAACACCCAGGCCGCCTGGATCGGCGGTGCCTCCTATGTCGGCTACGCTCTCACGGCACCCGTGCTGGTCGCCCTGACCGACCGGATCGACGCGCGTCGCATCGTCATTCTCGCCTGCCTCTTGGGCGGTATCGCCGGTCTCGGCTTCGCCGTCTTCGCGACCGGCTTCTGGACAGCCTTCTTCTGGCGGCTGCTGACGGGCGTCGCCATTGCCGGGAGCTACATGCCGGGGCTCAAGGCGCTGACCGACCGGCTGCCCGAGAGCGAGATCAGCGGCCGGCCGCAGGCCTTCTACAGCGCCACCTTCTCGCTCGCCTCGGCGACCTCGCTCTTTCTCGCGGGCCTTTTGACCGCGGCCTTCCGCTGGCCCGTGGCCTTCGCCGCCACCGGCCTCTCCGCATTCCTGGCGGCGGCATTGATGCTCGGCCTGCCGGCGAAACAGCCGATCCAGTCGCACGGCTCGGGCAACATGGCGACCCGAATCACGGCCGTCCTGCGCGACCGGCCGACGATGCGCTACATCGCGGCCTACGCCGCGCACGCCTGGGAGATGTTCGCCTTTCGCACCTGGATCGTGGCCTTCCTCACCTTCGCCGCGGTCGAGACCGGCACCCCCGGCGGCACCGTGCTGGTCAGCAGCATCGCCACGGTCTTGATCCTCGCAGGCCTACCGGCGGGCCTTCTGGGCAACGAACTCGCCGCCCGCACCGACCGTCGCCGTGGCACGGCCGCCCTGATGCTCGGGGCGGCCGTCGTCGGTCTGCTGGTCGGGCTGGCCGCCGGCCAGAGCTTCGTGCTGATCGCGGCCCTCGCCCTGGTGTACGGTGCGCTCCTGATGGCCGACAACTCGGCCATCCTGGTCGGCACCATCCAGTCCACCCCGGCCGAACGGCGCGGTGCTGCGATCGCCACCCAGACCTTCTGCGCCGCCGCCATGGCGCTGGTCAGCCCGCTCGCCGTCGGCGCCGTGCTCGACGGCCTGGGCAACGGCACCACCGGCTGGACCCTGGCCTACATGGTCATGGCCATGGGCCCGCTGCTGGGTGCCATCGTCCTCCTCTGGCCCGAGCGGGCTTGACGGAAGGGCGTCTCCCACCGGACAACGATGGCAACGCGACCGACGCCGCGGGTCCTTCGGACACGATGACCCGCACCATTCTCCATCCGACGGAGCCGCATCATGCGCCGCATCATCTTCCGAGATTGTCTCTTCGCCTTAGCCCTCCTCGGCCTGCTCGCCGGCCCCAGCCTCGCCGAAACCGACGAGGGCGAGGTCTACGATGTCGAGGCGGTCGAGGCCTACGAGGCGACGATGCACCGGATGCACGAGGCGATGGCCGGCGTCACCTATTCGGGCGACGCCGACATCGACTTCGCCCGCGGCATGATTCCCCACCACGTGGCCGCCATCGAGATGGCCGAGATCGTGCTCGAGCACGGCACCGATCCCGAGATCCGAGCCCTGGCCGAGGCGGTGATCGCCGCCCAGGCGGACGAGATCGAGATGCTGGAGAACTGGCTCGCGGCCAACGACCCGGCGGCCGGCGATCCCGCGGTCGGCCAGGGCCACGGCCACGGCCACGACGAGGACCACGAGCACGACTGAGCCGGGGCCACAGACGGCGTCGCGATGTCGCCGCTGACCCCGTCACCCCGGACCATCCTGCTCGGACTGCTGAGCTTCCTGCTCGCCGTGCTCGGCGCCGCTGCCGCATGGCTGTTCGTCGACCAGGCGCAACCCTTGCGCATCCCGACCGACGATCCTGCCGTCCTCGAACGGGGTGCGGCCGTCTACGCCGAGCACTGCGCCGCCTGCCACGGTCCCGACCTCGAAGGCGAGCCCGATTGGCGGGTCCGCCGCGCCGACGGCACGCTGCCGGCCCCGCCGCACGACGAGACGGGGCACACTTGGCACCACTCGGACGAGGAGCTGGTCGCGATCACCCGCCACGGCATCGAGCCCTTCGCGCCCGAGGGCTACCGCTCGACCATGCCGGCCTTCGACGGCGTTCTCGACGAGGCCGAGATCCGGGCCGTGATCGCCTATATCAAGAGCCATTGGCCGGCCGAGATTCGCCGCCTGCAGGAACGCCTGAACGAGTGATCGCGAACAGGCGGTCAGGCGGTGCCGTAGCGTCCCCGGGCATGCGCCAAGAAGGCCGCCGTGTCGAGCCTGCTGCCCGTTGCCTCCTCGATCAGCGTCTGCATCGGCACGCTGGAGGCCTTTTCGTGGACATTGGCTCTCAGCCATTGCCGCAGCGGCGCGAACCGGCCCTTCTCGATCTCGGCGAGGAGCGCCGGCAGCTGACGTTCGGCGGCCTGGAAGAGCTGCGCGGCGAGCAGGCCGCCCAGCGTGTAGTTCGGAAAATAGCCGAAGGCGCCGACCGGCCAATGGATGTCCTGCATGCAGCCTTCCCGGTCGGTCTCGGGCGTGATCCCGAGCAGCTCGCGCATCCCGTCGCGCCAAGCACCCGGCAAGTCGCGAAGGTCGAGGTCACCCGCGAGGAGCGCCTTCTCGAGGCGATAGCGGAGGACGATGTGCAAGGGGTAGGTCAGCTCGTCGGCATCGACGCGGATCAGGCCCTTCTCGACGTGGGTATAGAGGGCGACGAGGTTCTCGGGCTCGAACGCGCGTTGCTGGCCGAACGTCTCGCCCAGCCGGCCGGAAAGGTAGCGGAGAAAGGCCGGCGAGCGGCAGGCCTGCATCTCGATGATCAGCGACTGGCTCTCGTGGATCGCCATGCCGTGGCTCTTGCCCACAGGCTGGCCGCGCCAGGGCTCGGGCAGGCCGGCCTCGTAGAGGGCGTGGCCGGTCTCGTGCAGCACGCCCATCAGGGCCGAGACGGTCTCGTGCTCCTCGTAGCGGGTGGTGATCCGGATGTCGCTCGGCGTGCCGCCGCAGAACGGGTGCGTGCTCTCGTCGAGCCGGCCGTGGTCGAAATCGAAGCCTAGCCTAGCCATCAGGTTGGTGGCCAGCGCCTTCTGCTGGGCCTTGGGGAACGGCCCCCCGGGCCTCTCGGGCGCGGGTTGCGTGGCGATTCGCGCCTCGATCAGCGCCGGCAACTGGTCCTGCAGCGGTTCGAACAGCGCGTCGATCGCCGCCTCGTCGACGCCGGGCTGAAACTGGTCGAGCAATGCCGCATAAGGGTCGAGTCCGAGCTTTTCCCCTTGCAACGTCGCAGCCTCGCGGGTCAGGCGGAGAACCTCCTCGAGATGCGGCCGCAGGCTCGCGTAGTCGTCGTCGGCGCGGGCCTGCCGCCAGGCCATCTCGCAGTGATTGGTGGCCCTGGCCTTGGCCTCGACCAGGTCCTGCGGCAGGGCGGTGGCCCTGGTGTAGCGCTCCTCGATCAGCTTCAGGTTCGAAGCCTGCCACACATCGAGGGGTTCGGCGCGGGCAGCCTCCATCAGCTCAGCGGTCGCCTCCGCCGTCAAGATCTCGTGCATGACGCCACCGAGCGCTGCGAGCTGCTCGCCGCGCGCGGCATTGCCGCCTTTGGGCATCATCGCCGCCTGATCCCAGTGGAGGACCGCAGCCGCACCCCCGAGATCGGCGATGCGCTTAAAGCGGCGCTCGAGCGCGATGTAGGCCGACATCGAGAGGCTCCGAGGTATCGAGAGTGGGGGCGCGCCAGACCGTGGCGAGTGCGGCGGCGATCACGGCGAACAGCAGCACGCCGATCGCCTGGTGCGCCACCGCCGTCCAGACGGGAACGTAGAGCACGATCACCAGGGCGCCGAGGGTGATCTGCGCGACCACGAGAACGGTGGCGGCGAACGCCAGGCGGCGAAGGATCGGGTTGTCGCCGCGATAGGCGAGCACGAGAAAGGCCAGGACGCCGAAGCCGGTGAGGGCGGCGAGCGTGCGATGGAAGAAGTGGATGCGGACCTGCGGGTCGGTGAGGTCCGGCAGATAGCCGCCGTTGCAGGCCGGCCATTCGTAGCAGGCGAGCGACGCCCCACTCTTGGCGGTCACCGCCGCCGTCAGCATCGTGCCGAGCACGAGCAGCCAGAGACCGAGGAGGAACGGCCGCCACCAGCCGGGCTCCGGTGCCGCGAAGTGCTCGGCGGGCAGAAGGCGGGCGGTGAAGTAGATCAACAAGGTGAAGAGAAAGAGCGCGTTGCCGAGGTGCAGCGTCACCGACCAGGGGCTGTTCGCATCGAGCACGGTGATGCCGCCGATCTTGCCCTGGATCAGCAACACCACACAGATTCCGAGGGCCAAGTGCCAGCCGGCCTTGTCGAGATGCCGGCGGAAGAAGGCGATGGCGGCGATGACGAGGATCAGGGGCCCGAGAAAAACCCCGGCGATCAGCCGGTGGACCCACTCGAGCATCACCTGAAAATAGGTGTAGCCGACATTGCCCAGGGCGGCGAACTCGGTCGGGGTCAGCCACCACTGGCCGTAGCAAGTGGGCCAATCCGGGCAGGAGAGCCCGGAATTGGTGGCCCGCACCCAGCCACCCAGAATGATCAGGCAATAGGTGATAACGAGGCTGGCGATCGAGAGGTTGCGAAGCGTGATCATCACTGGGGTTCCTTGGCGCGTGCCCGGCCCATGAGAAGGTAGATGACGAAAAGGCCGAGGGCGAGACCGTACCAGGTCAGCGCGTAGCCGAGATGGTCGTTTGAGAGTGTCATTGCCGGCGGGTCGGCGATCGGCGGCGTGCGCTCGACGCCATCCGGGCTGCGGACCAAGGTGGCGACGGCGAGATCGGACAGCCCCGTCCATTCGCGCAAGGCCGCCGTGTCCAGCCAGAACCAGCGGCGAAACTCGGGCTCGTTGGCCGGGCGAAACGGCGGTTTGGCTCGAGGGTGGTCGAGATGCAGCGTGCCGGTGAGCGCCGCGTCCGGTTCCGGGCTGTCGCCGAAATGGTCACTGACCGGCTCGGGGACCCAGCCCAGATCGACCAGAATGGGGATGCCGTCGTCCCGCTCCAGCGGGACGATCAGCCGCGCCCCCGGAATGCCACCCTTCTGCTCGCTGCCCTTGGCAAAGGCGAGGTCGAAGCGAAGCGTGCCGGTTGCCGTCACCGGGCGACGGTCAAGGCTGCGGATGGCATCCATGTCCCCCGGCAACAACAGCGGTTCGGCCGCGAGACCGGCCTCGACGCGCTCGATCAGATCGAGCTTCCACTGCAGACGCTGGACCTGCCAGGTGCCCAGCGTCACGAGGACGGCGAGCGCCGCTGCCACCAGGATGGTCAACAGCCAGCCAGGGCGAAACTGCCGAGCCAGGGAGGCGGCCATGGCGGCGGCTAGCCCGAGCGCTCGAAGCCGCTCCGGCGATGTTCGTACTGGAGCGCGATGAACGTCACTGGATCGCGGGGGACACCCAGGTCAGGTTGCCGCCCCACCAGTAGACCGAGACGAAGAGGAAAAGCCAGACGACGTCGACGAAGTGCCAGTACCAGGCAGCCGCCTCGAAGCCGACATGGCGTTCCTTCGACATCAGCCCGTACCAGGCCCGCATGGTGATCACGATGAGGAAGGTGGTGCCGACCAGGACGTGAAAACCGTGGAAGCCCGTGGCCATGTAGAAGGCGGAGCCGAAGATGCCCTGGGTGATGGTCAGCCCGTAGCCGACGAGCTCGACATACTCGTAGATCTGAAAGCTCAAGAAGATGATGCCGAGCGCCACGGTGATCGCCAAGCCCTTGAAGCACGTGTCCATGTCGCCTTCGCGAAGCGCATGGTGCGCCCAGGTGATCGTGCAGCCCGAGAGCAGCAGGATCAGGGTGTTGAGAAAGGGGATCTCCCAGGTCGGCAGGGGATCGACGCCCTCCGGCGGCCAATAGGTGGTCACCAGATCGGGCGGCACCAGAGCGCCCCAGAAGAACGCCCAGAAGAAGGCGAAAAAGAAAAACACTTCGGAGACGATGAAGAGGACCATGCCGATGCGCAGCATCGAGGCCACCTTCTCGCTGTAGTCGCCCCTCAGCGACTCCCGGATGACGTCGCGGAACCAGACGAACATCGTGCCGAGCACACCGAGGAAACCGGCGAGCAGGAGCACCCCGCCGCCCATCACACCGTGCATCCAGAATACGCCGCCGATCGCCAGGACGAAGGCCGCCGCACTGCCGACGATCGGCCAGGGGCTCGGATCGACGAGGTTGTAGTCGTGCTTGGGACCGTGGTGGGCGTGCTCGCCGCCTGCGACTTCGGCCATGGTCGATTCTTCCCCCGGTTTCAGATCTGGTCGTCGGATGTCGTGAGGTGCGCCGTCTCGGCCGCAGCCGCTGCCGCGGACGCCTCCTCGTCGATGAAGAAGGTGTAGGACAGCGTGATCTCGTGCACGTCGCTGGCATTGGCGTCGTCGAGCATGCGTGGATCGACGAAGAACGAGACCGGCATCTCGATGCTCTCGCCCGGCATCAGCAACTGCTCCTCGAAGCAGAAGCAATGCACCTTGGCGAAGTAGGCGCCGACCTTGTGCGGCGTGACGTTGTAGACCGCGCGGCCGACGATCGGCCGATCACTGCGGTTCTCGGCCTCGTAGAAGGCCAGATGGTTTTCCCCGACCTTGACCTCCATACGGCGCTGGCTGGGCTGGAACCGCCAGGGCAAGTCCGGCTCCCGGTCGGCATTGAAACTTACCCGGACGACATGATCGGTCACGGCATCGGGCGCCGCTTCGGCCACTTGTGTGGTTCCGCCGAAGCCGGTCACCCGGCAGAACAGGTCGTAGAGCGGCACCGCTGCCGCAGTCAGGCCCAGCATGCCCACGATGATGCCGGAGGCATAGAGCGCGGTCCGCTGGTTGCGCTTTTGCTGGTTGGTGTCGCGGTCCATGAGGGTCATGCCGTTCCCATTTTGACGACGGTGATGAGGTAGAAGAGCACCACCAGGGCCAAGAGGATGAGCCCGAGTGCGATGTTCTTCGACCGCTGCCGCTTGCGCTGCTCCTGACCGCTCGTCATGCGCCGATCCACGCGAAAAGCAGATGATCGGCGAGAATAGCCGAGAACAGCGCGAAGAGGTAGAGGATCGAGAACTTGAACAGGCGCATGGCGCTTCGGTCGCT
>SLRI01000582.1 GCA_007131045.1 Rhodospirillales bacterium | reverse complement strand
TCTGCCCCTCGGCGACCGCGATCGAGGTCTCGGGTGCGAGCATGAAGTCCAAGAGCTCCTCGCAGGCTTCCATCGGCGAGCCCTTGATCACGAACAGGCATTCCTGCCAGCCGAAGCCGTTCGGCGGATCGTAGTAGCCGATGTCGTGACCCTGCTCCTGCAGCGCGTAGATGCGCCCGGACCAGCCCTCGGTGACGTAGATCTCCCCCTCGGCCAACAGGCTCATCAGCTCGGCCCCGGAGCCCCAGTACTTGAGCGCCAAATCACGATGCTGGCGGATGGCGTCCCAAACGGCGTCCATGTCCTGGATGTCGTTGGGGTCCTGATCGGTCGCCAGTGCGGCCATCCAGATCCGCGTCCGCCACTCGCCCCAGCCGCCGATCTTGCCGGCATGAGCGTCGTCGATCAGCATCCGCGCCCCCTTCTCCCGCATCTCCTCGTCCGAAATATGGGCGCGGTTGTAGGCCAGCCCGGTGGTGCCGTAATTGTAGGGCACAGCACTCAGCGTCCCGTCGGTGATCTCGCGAAAGACGTTCACCAGCTTCGGGATCAGGTATTGCATGTTCGGGATATTGTCCTCGTTGAGCACCGTGGTGAGCTCGAGGTTGTGGTAGCGCGCGTAGTCGAAGACGCCCGAAAGATGGGCGATGTTGAACTCACCTGGCTGACTGGCCCGCACATTGGCCAGATACTCGTCGGCGCCGCCGAAGGTGCCGTCGACCACGGTGATCCCGGTGGCCTCGGTGTAGGGATTGAACGCGTGCTGGCGAAAGGCCTCGGAGACCACCCCGCCCCAGCCGTCGAAGCGGACCTGGCTCACGTCCTGGGCAAAGGCGAGCCGGGCGAAGGGCGTGTGCAGCCCCGAGGCGAGCCCGGCGGCTCCGATCAATCCCAGGAACTGCCGCCGCTCCAGCCCGCCGTTCAGGTAGCGCTCGCGGAGCCGCTCATAGCGTCGTGAATTGTCCATCTGGCATCTCCCTTGCCGTTACGGTTCCTCGCGGCTCAAGTGCCGCGCTTGATGGCCATGCGCCGGGCGATCGCCGCCCCGAGGAGCGGCACGCCCACGGTGAGCACGATCATCACCGTGCCCAAGGCGTTGATCTCCGGGCTGATCGAGTGGCGGAGCATGGCGAAGATCTGTGTCGGCACCGTCTCCACCCCGCCGGGCTTCCAGAAGAGGGTGCCGGTGATGTCGTCGAACGAGATGGTGAACGCGAAGAGCATACCCGCGAAAATGGCGGGTGCCAAAAGCGGCAGGGTGACGGCGAAGAAGGTCTGCCGCGGCGAAGCCCCCAGGCTCAAGGCCGCCTCCTCGTATTCCCGCTTGATGCCGACCAGCCGTGCCTGGACCACCAGGATGACGAAGGGCAGGGTGAAGATGACGTGGCCCATCAAGAGCAGAAAAAAGCTCTTGGGGATGCCGAGCAGCTGCAAGAAGAGCAGGAGCGCCACCGCCAGCACCACCTCGGGAATGAGAATGGGTGCAATGAGGATCACCGCGATGAGGTTGCGGCCCGGAACCTGGTAGCGGACCATGGCGAGGCTGGCCAGCACGCCCAAGGTGGTCGAGATCAGCGCGGTGAGCGTGCCCAAGAGGAAGGAGGTGCGAAATGCGCGGAGCACCGCCTCGTTCTGCCAGAGCGCCTCGAACCAGCGCAGCGACAGCCCGGTCATCGGAAAGGCGCCGAACTGGCTGGCGTTGAAGCTCAAGAGCACGACCACGGCCACCGGCAGGAACATGAAGAGGTAGACCAGGATCGCATAAGCCCGGATCAACCCCCAGCCGGTGGGCAGGAGGCGCTTCATCAGGCGAGCCCCCGCGACAGCTGGCTCATGCCGAGAAAGTGGTTGTAGACGGCGACCACGGCCCCCAGGACCAGCAGCAGCAACAAGGATAGGGCCGAGCCCATTGGCCAGTTGAGCTGGGTAATGATCGCCTCGAAGACGAGATTGGCGAACATCGCATCCCTTGGCCCGCCCAGGATCAACGGCGTGATGTAGGTCCCGGCCGCGAGCACGAAGCACAAGAGCCCGCCCGCCGCGAGCCCCGGCAGCGAGAGCGGCAGCGTCACCTCGCGAAACGCCTGAAACCGCGTGGCACCCAGGGAGCTCGCGGCATCCTCGAGGCTGCGGTCGATCCCCTCCACACTGACATAGACGTTCAAGACCATGAACGGCAGGAGGAAATGGACGAGGCCGAGGATCACCGTCGCCTCGTTGTAGAGCATCTGGATCGGCTCGTTGACGATGCCGAGCGACAGCATGGTGGTGTTGAGAGCCCCCGAAACGCCCAGGATGTTGATCCAGGACATCGTCCGGATGATGTAGCTGATCCAGAACGGCAGCATCAGCAGGAGCAGCAGCAGCGTCCGGTTGCCGCTTGCCCGAGCGATGAAGTAGGCGGCCGGATAGCCC
The DNA here is from genome assembly GCA_007131045.1 of Rhodospirillales bacterium. GTDB lineage: Bacteria > Pseudomonadota > Alphaproteobacteria > Geminicoccales > Geminicoccaceae > SLRI01. The sequence goes on along the minus strand of SLRI01000582.1, from coordinate 2,914 downwards.
AGCACCGCGCAGAAGATCGTGGTGACGAAGGCGATCCTCAGCGTGGCGATCAGGATGTAGCGGTAGAACGGGTCGGTCAGCGCCCGCTGCCAGTTCAGCATCGAGAACGTCACCTCGACCCCGCCCACCGCCGTCCTCAGCCAGAACGAGTAGACGACGATGAAAACGAGCGGGATGAACAGCAACAGCGTGATCGCGGTCAGCGCCGGCGACAGCAATATCCAGGGCTGACGTCGTTCGCGCGCCTCGACCGACATGCAGGGCACCTCGCTGTGGCAATGAGCGCGACTGTGCCGCCATCGAGGCCATTCTTCAAATAGATGCTTTGAATGGTGGCTATAGCCTGCAAGAATGCCGGTCATGTTCCGCCCGACCGAGCCCGCCGCCAACGCCCCGTCGAGGCCCGAGCCTGTTGCCACCGATCCGGCCGAGCGGCTCGCCCGCGAGCTCGACTGGAACCTGTTGCGCACCTTCATCGCCCTGGCCGAAGCGCAGAGCGTCACCGACGCCGCCGAGCGGCTCAGGCTCAAGCAGCCCACCGTCTCCAATGCCCTCAAGCGGCTCGAGCAACGACTCGGCCGGCGCCTGCTCGACCGCGGCCCCGGCCGCTTCGCGCTCACCGAGGCCGGAAGGGAGCTCTACCGCGAGGCGGTCGACATCCAGGGCGCCATCCTCCGCCTCGACACGGCGATGCGCGAGATCAAGGAGGAGGTGCAGGGCCATGTGCGGATCGCCATGGCGAGCCACGTCGTCTGCCCGCTGTTCGATGCCGCACTCGCCGCGTTCCACGCCCGCCACCCCAAGGCGACGCTCTCGATCGACGTCATGACCAGCCGCTTCGCCATCGACAGCGTCATGGCCCGGCGCAGCAGCTTCGCCGTCTGCCTGGTCCACGAGAAGAGCCCGAAGCTCGACTACCGCCGGCTCTACCGCGAGTTCTTCGGCCTCTTCTGCGGCCCGGGGCACAAACTCTTCGGCCGCACCGGCCTCGCGGCCGAAGACCTCGCGGGCGAGGCCTCGGTCTCCTTCGTCACCGACCAGATGCACGACGCGCTGAGATCGGTGGCGATACTGCGCGCCTCGCTCGGCCTCGAGGACCGCGTCGTCGCCACCTCGCCGCATCTGGAGGAGGTCCGCCGGTTGATCATCGCCGGGCTCGGCATCGGCCCCCTGCCGCTGCACGTCGTCCGCCGCGACGTCGAGGACGGCCTGCTCTGGCGCCTGCCACCCTTGGACGACCCGCCGGCGATCGACGTCCACCTCGTCACCAACCCCGCCGCCCGCTGCAACCGCGCCGAACAAGCGCTCACGGCCGAACTGGTGCAGCGCATCGACGCCACACCGATCGAGGCGCGCACCTACTACTGACTGAAAAAGCGGAGAAACTGGAGCGGGCGATGGGAATCGAACCCACGACATTCAGCTTGGGAAGCTGACGTTCTACCTCTGAACTACGCCCGCCCCGCACCGTCTCTGATATGGCGAAACCGCCCGGCTCGGCAAGCGATTATGCGGGCGGACGACAAGGAAACGTGGGGAAGATGATCTTCCCCACACCCCAACGGTTTTTCGCGCCGGCACCCGTCACGAACGCCAGCGCAAAGTCCCGAGGGGGCGTGGGGGAAATCATTTCCCCCGCATTCTTCCCTTAAGCAGCCTTGCTCTCGGCGGCTGCCACGATGTCCGCGATGTCGCTCATGATCCGGGCGATCGCGAAGTCCTTGGGCGTGTAGACCCGGGCCACGCCCATGGCGAGCAGCGCCTGCTTGTCGTCGGGCGGGATGATGCCGCCGACGACCACCGGGATGTCGCCGATCCCGGCCCGGCGCATCCGCTCCATCACCTCCTCGACCAGCGGCAGGTGCGAGCCCGAGAGGATCGAGAGCCCGACCACGTGCACCGCTTCCTCGAGCGCCGTGCCGACGATCCGCGCCGGGCTGAGGCGGATGCCCTCGTAGACCACCTCCATGCCGGAATCCCTGGCTGCGACGGCGATCTGCTCGGCGCCGTTCGAGTGCCCGTCGAGTCCCGGCTTGCCGACCAGGATCTTCAGCCGTCGCCCGGTAGCTGTGGCCAGCGCGTCGACCTTGGCGCGCACCGGGGCCAGCGCATCGTCGTCGCCCCTGGTCTCGGCCCCGGCGATCCCGGTCGGCGCGCGGTATTCGCCGAACACCCGGCGCAGCGCCTCGGCCCATTCGCCCGTGGTGACCCCGGCATGCGCACACGATATCGAGGCCGGCATGACGTTGCGGCCTTCCCTGGCCGCAGCTTCCAGCTCGACCAGGGCCGCCGCGGCTGCGCCACCGTCGCGCCGTGCGCGATGCGCCAGGAGGCGCTCGATCTGCTCCTTCTCGGCATCCGGATCGACGGTCATGAAGCCGCCGTCCTCGCCCGTGGTGAGTGGCGAGGGGGCGGTTTCGGTGTAGCAGTTGACGCCCACGACCTTCTGCGCGCCCGAGGCGATCGCCTGGACGCGGACAGCACTGCTCTCGACCAGCCGGCTCTTCATGTAGCCGGAATCGACCGCGGCCAGTGCTCCGCCCATCGCATCGATCCGCGCGAGCTCGGCCAAGGCCTGCTGCTTCAACTCGGCGACCTTGGCGTCCATCACATGGCTGCCGTCGAAAATGTCGTCGTAGTCGAGCAGATCGGTCTCGAGCGCCAGGATCTGCTGCAAGCGCAACGACCACTGCTGATCCCAGGGGCGGGGCAGCCCCAAGGCCTCGTTCCAAGCGGGAAGCTGCACGGCCCGCGCCCTGGCCTTCTTCGACAGCGTGACGGCCAGGGTCTCGAGTAGAATGCGGTAGACGTTGTTCTCCGGCTGCTGCTCGGTGAGGCCTAGGGAATTCACCTGCACGCCGTAGCGAAAGCGCCGCAGCTTCTCGTCCTCGACCCCGTAGCGGTCACGGGTGAT
>SLRI01000502.1 GCA_007131045.1 Rhodospirillales bacterium | reverse complement strand
CCGAGCCCGACATGCCCCGGCCCGTAGGCCTGCACCAGATGATCGATATGCCGGAGGATGGCCGGCGTTCGCGCCGCGTGATCGCCCAAGAACCGCCCGACCCCGTTGACGCAGACGATCCCACCGGTGGCGATGCAGGCCCGGATCTGCTCGTCGGTGAGGTTTCGCTTGTCGTCGCAGAGCGCACGCGGGTTGGCGTGGCTGAAGATGACGGGTGCGCTCGACGCCGCCATGATGTCGAGGCTGCTCCGATACCCGGTATGCGAGCAGTCCATCAGGATCCCGGCCGCGTTGATCGCCGCCACCGCCCGGTGGCCCAGCGGGCTCAAGGGCACGTCGTCGTCGTAGCAGCCGCCGGCCGCGGGGTTGTTGCGGTTGTAGGCGAGATGCATCTGCCGAACCCCGAGATCGGCGAAAAGCTGCACCAGCCGCGGCTCGCCCGAGAGCGGCACGGCCCCCTCGAGATCGAAGGCAACGGCCAGCCGGCCCGTCCGATGCGCGGTCTCGACATCGGTCACCGAGCGTGCCGGAACGAACAGATCCGGCCGGGCTGCGAGCTGGGCGCGAAAGCTGGCCAGCACCTTCATGATCTGCGGCAGCGGGTTCATGTCCATGCCTATGTTGACCGAGACGAAGCTGCAGCCGGCCCGGCGATGTCGCTCCAGCACCGCGAGATCGGCGTCCTCGTGCAGCGGCAGGCAGGCATGCGCGTCCCAAATCAGCCACGAGGCCGACCCCGGAGTCGCGGCGCGTTCCCTGGATTCTGTCACCATGCCCCCTTTCATCTCGTCGGCACTGCCGGGTGCCGTCGCGTTAACCGAAAATTAGCACCCGGCTGCGATAGTAGGGGCCTCGAAGAAACGTCCTCGCCGCACCCAGCCGCGGCAGCCTGTCAACCGCAACGCGAGTGTCGATGCAAGAGCTCAGTTCCGCGCATCATCTCCGGGTCCTGTTGATCGAGGACAACCCCGCCGATGCGCGGCTCGCCCTGGCCCTGCTCGACGCCTGCGACGAACTCGAGCTGAGCTGGGTCACCACGCTCGATGCGGCATTGGCCGAGCTTTCGGGGGGCCGATTCGATGCCGTCCTCCTCGATCTCCGGCTGCCCGATTCGAGCGGCACCGACCCGCTGCCGGCGGTGCGCCGGGCGGCGCCCGATGCCGCCATCGTCGTCGCCAGCGGCCAGGCCGACGACGATTGGCTGCTCGCCCGGGCGATCATCCGCAAAGGCGCCGACGACTTCCTGCCGAAGGCCGGGCTCACATCACCGCTCCTGGCGCGCACCATTGTCACCGCGGTCGAGCGTCGTCGCGCGATGGCCGCCCTTCGGGCGCGAGCGGCAGATCTCGATGCCGCCCTCCTCGACGCCCGGATCGGCCATCTCTCCTGGATGCCGGGCGATCTCGATGCCGCCGTGGCAGGCGACTTCGCCGGGCTGCTCGGCTTGCCACCGGCGGCGTCTCGACAATCGCTGCGCGGCATCTGGCGCCGCCTCTCCGTGCCGACCCGCAAGAGCGTCTCTGCCGCCTGGCGCGAGCTGAGGGCGGGCGCCGACCGGCTGGCCCTGGTGCTCGTCGAGGACGACGGATCGCTCGGCTGGCAACGCCACGATCTCTTGCTCGAAGCCACGGCCCGGCGGGCTGCCGATGGCCACATCGTCCGGGTCGAGGTGCTGCTCCGCGATACCACCATGCTCGGCCACGTCGAGCGGCTGGAGGGCGAGATGCTCACCCAGCTGGCGCACGAGTTGCGCACCCCCTTGACCACCGTCCGCGGCGCGCTCGGCCTGTTGGCGCACGGCGAGGCGGCGGCAATCGACGGCGCGGCCGAGACCCTGCTCCAGAACGCCATCGCCAACACCGATCGGATCAACCGGGTGATCAGCGAGACCCTGGCGCGCGGCGACCGCCAGTCGAGCCAGCACCTTCAAACCACTGGGCAACCCCCCAGGCCGTCACCTCGCCCGTCTCTCCAGCCGTCCCCCCGCCCGTCCCGCCGTGTAGCGGTCGGCCCCTACCTCGCCGACGCCCTCGCCGCACGCCTGCCGTTCACCGAGGCGCGCGACCGCGGCGCCGGACTGTCCCTGACGCCCGCCGGTCGCGCCCACGAGGTGATGGTCGACGGCGCCCGGCTGCGCCGCGCGATCGACTATCTCTTCGCCCGGCTGCGCAGCGGTGCGGACCCGGCCGAGCGACTGGTCCTCGACGTGACCGTGGAGGCCGGCATCGCCTGGCTGGCGTTGCAGCCCGAGGGCTCGGCCGATCCCGCCGCCGTCGGCCGTGCCGGGCCGCGGCCGGCGGCGCCGCGCGTGCACAGTCGTTCTGCCGGCCGGGCGGCCGGGTTGCGCATCGCCGTGCCAGTGGCGGCTTGAATGCGACGCCCCGCGCGAGCCGAAGGAAAGCCCGCCACGAGCGCCGATGCGCCCATCGGCGAGGCCTTCGCCCGTCGTCCCGGTGCCCGGGCCGCCCCGGATCGTCTGCTGCGCCGGGTGGTGGTCGCCGAGGACGATCCCGACATCAGCGCCGTGGTGGCGCTCGCTCTCGGCCGGGTGGGTGGCCTCGACGTCACCATCTGCCACGACGGGCGCGCCGTTCTCGACCTGGTGCCGCATCTGCTGCCCGATCTCTTCCTGCTCGACGTGATGATGCCCGAGCTCGGCGGGCTCGAGACACTGATCCGGCTGAAGCTCGAACCGCGCACCGCCACCATTCCGGTCATCTTCATGACCGCGCGGGTGCGCCCGTGCGACCTCGGGGCCTACTATGCCGAGGGGGCAGCGGGCGTCATCGCCAAGCCGTTCGATCCGATGACCCTGAGCCAGCATTTGCGCAAACTCTATGCCGAGAGCCGACATGCAGCCATCTGACCCGCTCGCCGATCTGCGCTGCCGCTTCATTGATCGCAGCCGCGAGCGTGTGGCGAGGCTGCGAGCACTTCTCGATGAAGCCACTTGGCGGCACGGCCCGCCCGGCGACGTGGCGCCGGGCCTTGCTTGCGCCGACGCGATCGCCCGGCTCGCCCACCAGCTGGCCGGTGCGGCCGGCACCTTCGGCTATGCGGCCGTGAGCGAGGCCGCGGCCGCCCTCGAGGACCGTGCCCGGGCCTCCGCCGAGGCGGTCGGCGGGCTCGATCCGCAGCCGCTGCACGAAGGCATGGCGGTCCTCGAAACCCGCATGGCAGCGCTCGCCGCAACACGCGCCTGAACGGTGATCGAGCACGGCCCTGCAGAACCGGTTGCTGCGGCGGCGCCGCATCACAGCCGCGTCAGATTGCTCGACCCGGCACCGCAGGGCGCGATCCCGGTTGACGCACTGAGCGGCATGCCTCAACCTTCGCGACAAAGCACAATGGCCACGATGTGGTGATGAAAATGGGGTGGCGGGCGAAATTCCTTGGACAACCGGAAGTCGAGGTTCGACCGTCCATTGAAAAGCGGATCGAGGCTGGAGCCGTGCTGTTTCGTGCGGGCGATACCTGCAACGCCGTGGCGCTGATCCACGAGGGCGAGATCGAGCTCCTCGTCGACCGCAACGGCGAGGCCATCCGGGTGGGCACGCGCGGCCGCGGTACCTTCGTCGGCGACGACGAGATGCTCGGCGATGGGGTCTGGCACCGAACTGCCCGGGCGCTGCGCCGCACCCGAATCGAGATGCTGGCCCGTGACGTCTACCTCGAGCGGTTCGCCCGGCCATCGACATCGCCGACCGCGGCGGTCGCCGCCGAGCGCCTCGTCCGGCTGCTGCCGGCCTCGCCGGCGAGCGCAGCGGGCCTGCCGGCGGAAGGGCTCGAGATCGTCGATTTTCCCTTCCTCGTGGGCCGCGCCACCAGCGAGCCCGCCGCGTCCGTCAACCGCCGCAACACCCTCCTGTTGCGGGAGGATCGACCCTACCACCTGTCGCGCCGCCAGTTCGTCGTCCTGCGTGACACGGACTCGATCGGCCTTACCGACCCGGGCAGCCGCCTCGGCACCTTCGTCGACGGTGAGCGCCTGAGCACCGATCCTTTGCGGTTGCCGATCGGCAGCGAAGCGGAAATCCGCGCAGGTGGTCCGCAATCACCCTTCCGCTTTCGACTCCGGGTCGAATGACGGCGCCCGCCACGACCTTTTCCGCCACAATAAATCTCTTGCGCCGCGCGATGTTCTGCTAACGTCTCGGCCATCTCTGCCTCGCTCGCCATCGGAGCCCAGCCATGCCTCGCCTCGCCCGTGTCCGCTACGTCCTGACCCTGCTCGCCCTGGTGACCCTCGCTTTCGTGCTGCCCGATAACCCGGCCGCGGCCGGAAAGGCCGCCGAGATCGACGCCAAGGCCGACCTCGCCCTGCAGCGCCTGCTCGGCGACTCCGACACCGCACGCGTCGTCAACGATCGGGCGATCGCCGTTCTCGTCTTTCCCGATATCGTCAAGGCCGGGTTCGGCGTCGGTGGTCAATACGGCGAAGGTTCGCTGCGCCGCAATGGTGCCACCGTCGGCTACTACAACATCGCCGCCGCCTCCTTCGGCCTGCAGATCGGTGCCCAGTCCTTCAGCCAGGCCATCTTCTTCATGAGCGAGGATGCGCTCGACTTCTTCGAGCGCAGCGAAGGCTTCGAGCTCGGCGCCGATGCCAAGGTTGCCCTGGCCAACGAAGGCCTCGGCTACAACGTCACCACCAGCACCATCCAGGACCCGATCATCGCCTTCGTCTTCGGCCAACAGGGCCTGATGGCCGGCGTCACCCTCGAAGGCTCGAAGATCACCGAGATCGACCGCTGAGCTGGCAACAAGTGTTGAAAAGCAGAAGAAAAGCGGGGAGGCAGCGCGCCTCCCCGCGCCCCACCATTCTTTCGGTACTGGAGATCGGATGCGTTTGCTCGTGCTTCTGGCGTTGATCCTTGTGCCCGGCTGGGCCATGGGGCAGGAGGAGATCGGCAACGTCGCCGAGGGCCATGCTTTTGCCCGGGACGTTTGCGCCCAATGCCATGCCGTCGAGCGCGGTGAAGCCGCTTCGCCCGACGAGCGCGCCGCCCCCTTCATCCAGGTGGCCTCGACCCCCGGCCTCACGCCCATGGCCCTCTTCGCCTGGCTGCAGACCTCCCATCCGAACATGCCGGCACTCCTCCTCGACGAGGACGAAATGCGCGACGTCACGGCCTACATCCTGAGCCTCCGGACACCGCGATGACGCACCACTGCGGTTGCCCTGCGGCGTAGCCGGCATGCCCGAACAGGCCTCCCGCCCGCTCGCCGGCCTCCGCTGGCGACACCGCGTCGTCCTCCTGTTGGCCGACCACCCGGGCGACCCTGCCTTGCGCGCCCAATCGGCGCTGCTCAACGAGGCGCGGGCAGACCTCACCGAGCGTG
>SLRI01000658.1 GCA_007131045.1 Rhodospirillales bacterium | reverse complement strand
GCAGCACCAGCTGCCAGCCGTCGAAGCCCTGCGTCATTGCCGATTTGGTCGGCAGCCAGCCGAGCCCGAGGGCGAGAAAGACGGTGAGCAGGATGGCGGTCGCGATCTCCGGGATCGAGGTGGTGAAGACGGCGATGAACGAGACCGCCCGGTCGCGCTTGCCGCCCTCCTTCATCCCGGCGATGACCCCGAGCACCAGCGACAGGGGTATCATCAAGGCGAACACCCAGAACGCCAGGATGCCGGTGTTCTTCAACCGATCCCAGAGCAGCGGTCCGACATCGGTGTTCTTCTCGAACGAATGGCCGAAATCGCCAGTCAAGACGCCACCGACCCAGTCGGCGTAGCGCTGGAAGAAGGGCACATCGAGGCCCTTGTTGGCGAGCCATTGCCGGTAGTCGGCCTCGCTCAGGGCGGAGACGGCAAAGCCACCCAGCTCGGCCACCGCGATCTTCTTCTTGAACTCGTCGCTGTCGAAGATGACGAAAAGAACGAACGACGCGACGATCATGATCAAGACCATCTGCACCAGACGCTTGCCGATCAGTGGCAGCATGGCCGGTCTCCCTCGAATAGCGCAAATGGCAGGCAGGTTTTAGGGGCCGAGAACGCCGTTGCGGTGCGGTGGGCAGGTTTGGATCGACCGCCGGACAGACCTCGCGATGGCGGCGCCGATCCACGGCGTCTCATTGGTTGTTGCGCGGTTTCTTCGAACTTCCGCAGCGATCCACCCTCGCCCAACGACCTGTCTCGGCCAAGGTAGACCGCAAATTTTACAACTGTCAAAGCCCGTGAGCTTCGCGGCGCTGAAACAGGCGGGCCGCACCGCGCCGGCCGACGACCGTGAGCCGCTCTCGGCCGAGCAGATGGTTGATGTGCGCCATCGTCTCGCCCAGCGCGAAACCGAGTTGGTGTAGATCGAACTTGCGGCGGAACAGCTTGCCCATCACCTCGACGACGGTCGCCGGCTCGGCGCAGGCGCGCAAGGTGAGATCGAGCCGCTGTTCGTGGTGCTGCACCAGTGCCCGCACCCGCTCGTGCAGTCCGTGATAGGGCGCATCGTGCGACGGCAGGACCAGGGTGGTCGCCGGCAGCTCCAGGTATTGTTGCAGGCTGCCGAGGAACTCGGCCAGCGGATCGGCGTCGGGCACCGGCGGCCAGACGGCGACGACGGGCGAGATTCGGGGCAGGATCTGATCGGCGGCGATCAGAATGTCGCGCTCGGCACTCCAGAAGGTGAGCATCTCCGGGCTGTGGCCCTCGCCGATCATCACCCGCCAGGTCGTCCCTGCCATCTCCAGCGTGTCACCGGCGACCAGCCGGGTGAAGGCCGCGGGCGGCACCGTGACATTGAGCCGATAGCGGTTGCCGCGCGCGAAGCGCTCTGCGATCTGCTCGGCCGGAAGGCCCGCCGCCTCGTCGAAGCTGCGGCCGGCCCGCACATAGCCGTCGGTCGTGTCGATAGCCAGAAGACGCGCCTGCAGCCACTCGATCCGACTGGCGAAGAACGCAGCGTCGAGCCGCTCGACCAGCCAGCCGCAAAGGCCGACATGGTCGGGGTGGAAGTGGGTCGCGATGATCCGCCGGATGGGCTTTTCGGCCAAGAAGCCGTCGAGCAGCCTTTGCCAGATGGCGATGCAGCGCTCGTCCCTGACCCCGGCGTCGATCAGCGTCCAGCCGTCATCGCCGTCGTCCATGAGCCAGACGTTGACGTGATCGAGCGCGAACGGCAGCGGCAGGCGCAGCCAGAAGATGCCAGGGGCTACCGCGACGGGCTCGCCGAGCGGCACCGGCGGCGAGAGGTAGCGGACGGCGGCCGCTTCGGCACTGGACAGGGCGTTTCCTTCTCGAAACGGCATGAAAAGACGGGGCCTGCGGCCGAAGCTTACCGGCCGACAACAGAAGTGCTTTGTGCCGCAATGCAACATATGTGACAATACGTCCGGGTCTGAGCCCGGCGTGCCTTGGTTAACGTCAGGGACGAAAGGGGCGTAGCGATGCACGCGGCGACCGATAGGGCAGTTGAGGGCGACGGGCAGTGCTGCGAGACCGAAAGACCATGACCGAGCCCGCCCCGGAGACCTCCGACCTCGGCGCCAGCCCCGGTGCGTCGGTGCGCCGCCTGCTGCGCGGTGCGGCGCGCGCTTCCCTGGGCACGCTCGACGAGAGCGGCGCCGCCTACGTCTCGCTCGTCATGCTCGCCGTCGACCACGACGCCCGACCGCTGCTGCTGCTCTCCGATCTCGCCGACCACACCAGGAATTTCGCCCGCGATCCCCGCGTCTCGCTGCTCGTCGACGGCACCCACGGCATGGCGAGCCCCCTGGCCGGGGCCCGGGCCACGCTGATGGGCCGGATCGAGCGGGCCGATGCCGCGCACCAGCTCGCCCGCTATCTCGCCCGCCACCCCGACGCCCGAGGCTATGTTAGCTTTTCCGACTTCAATCTCTACGTCGTCCGGCCGGAGCGGGCGCACCTGGTCCAGGGCTTCGGCAAGATCCACTGGATCGACGCCACCGACGTGCTGATGAGGGCCGATCCCGAGCTGCCGCTGGCGGCCCAGGAAGAGGATGTCGTGGCGCACATGAACGAGGACCACCAGGATGCCGTCCAACTCTATGCCACGCGGCTGCTCGGCCAGCCGGCGGCCGATTGGCGGTTGAGCGGCGTCGATCCGGAAGGTGCCGATCTGGTTGCCGGCACGAGGCGGGCCCGGCTCTGGTTCGACAAGCCGGTGCGCGATGCGGAAGGTGCCCGGGTGGAGCTCGTCCGGCTCGTCAAGCGGGCGCGCCAAGTATCTTTGGACACTGCGTGAACAGCGAAAAAGGGGGATCGAGCATGCGAAACGATACGGAGGGTGAGGATATCCTCGACGCCGCCAAACCCGGCCGATTGCACTGGAACCTCGTGCCGGCGCAACTCGTCGCCATGGCGATCCAGCGCGGCGAGGCGCGGCTCTCCGCCGAAGGGGCGCTGGTCGCCGAGACCGGCCGGGCGACCGGGCGCTCGCCCGACGACAAATTCATCGTCGATCATCCCGAGATCACCGCCACCATCGATTGGGGCAAGGCCAACAAGCCGTTGCCGCCCGAACGGTTCAGGGCCCTGCGCCGGCACGCCCTCGAGCACATGGCCGGCCAGACGCTGTTCGTCCAGGATCTCTGGGCCGGCGCCGATCCGGCGCACCGGCTGAATGTCCGGGTGATCACCGAGCAGGCCTGGCACAACCTGTTCGCCCGCAACATGTTCATCCGCCCGCCGCAGGACGCCTTGGCCGGGTTCGAGCCGGACTGGACGGTGCTGCAGCTGCCGAGCCTCGAGGCCGACGTCGATGACCACGGCACCCGCTCCGGCACCGCCGTGGTCATCGACTTCGCCGCCCGCCTCGTACTGATCATGGGCACCGCCTATGCCGGCGAGATCAAGAAGTCGATTTTCTCGGTGCTCAACTATCTCCTGCCCGACCAGGGCGTCCTGCCGATGCACTGCTCGGCCAACCAGGGCGAGGCCGGCGACGTCGCGGTCTTCTTCGGCCTTTCCGGGACCGGCAAGACGACGCTCTCGGCCGATCCCGCGCGCATCCTGATCGGCGACGACGAGCACGGCTGGAGCGAGAGCGGCGTCTTCAACTTCGAGGGCGGCTGCTACGCCAAGGTGATCCGCCTCGATCCCGAGCACGAACCCGAGATCTGGGCTGCCTCCACCCGGTTCGGCACGATTCTCGAGAACGTGGTGCTGGACCCGGTGACGGCAGCCTCCGATTTCGACGACGCGACGCTGACCGAGAACACCCGCAGCTCCTACCCGCTCGACTTCATCGCCAATGCCAGCAAGTCCGGCCGGGGCGGCCATCCGCGCAATATCGTCATGCTCACCTGCGATGCCTTCGGCGTCCTGCCGCCGATCAGCCGGCTCACGCCCGAGCAGGCGATGTACCATTTCCTCTCGGGCTATACCGCAAGGGTCGCCGGTACCGAACGCGGCGTGACCACCCCGCAGGCCGCCTTCTCCGCCTGCTTCGGCGCCCCCTTCATGGCCCGCCACCCGACCGTGTATGCCGAGCTTCTGGGCCTGAAGATGCGGCGCCACGAGGTGAGCTGCTGGCTGGTCAACACCGGCTGGACCGGCGGGGCCGCCGGGACCGGCCGGCGCATGCCGCTGCCGGCGACCCGGGCGCTCTTGCACGCGGCGCTCGACGGCAGCCTGGCCGAGGGCGGCTTCCGCACCGATCCGGTCTTCGGCCTCGCCGTCCCCGAAGGCTGTCCGGGCGTCGACCAGATGCTCTTGAATCCACGCGATTGCTGGGCCGATCCCGAGCTTTATGCGAAAGCGGCGCGCGAGGTCGCGGATCTCTTCGAGGCCAACTTCGCCAAGTTCAAGGGCAAGATCGACCGAACGATCGAGGCCGGAGCGATCAGCGCCGCCGCCTGACCAGCGCTCGACGCGGCGCCTCGCTCGAGCCATACGACACCGGTCATGCAGCGCTTCGCCCTACCCGGCCTCACCCTCGTCCTCGGCGGCGCCCGCTCCGGCAAGAGCCGGCACGCCGAGGCGCTGGTCGAGGGCAGCGGCCTCGCCTGCCACTACCTGGCGACCGGCACCGCCGGCGACGCCGAGATGGCGGCCCGCATCGCCGCGCATCAGGCACGGCGCGGGACGCACTGGACACTGCACGAGGAGCCCTCGGAACTCGCCCCGGCGCTCGAGCGTATCGCAGCGCCCGAGCGGGCGGTGCTGGTCGACTGCCTGACCTTGTGGCTGACCAACCTCCTGGTGGCGGAGCGCGATTTGAGCGCCGCCACCGATGCGCTGCTCGAAGGTCTCCAGCGCACCCGCGGCCCCGTGGTCCTGGTCTCCAACGAGGTCGGCCAGGGCGTGGTGCCGATCAACGCGATGGCCCGAATCTTCGTCGATGCCGTAGGATCCCTGCACCAGCGGCTGGCGGCAGTGGCCGGGCGGGTCGATCTGGTGACCGCCGGGCTGCCGCTCACCCTCAAGCCGCCCCGATGAGCCGATGCATCTCCTGAGCGCCCGGGAAGCGCCGAGCGATTCCGGTGAGGCTGCGGTCGATCTCGGCCAGAGCCCCGCCGATCTCGTGGTCCTTTCGGCCGCCGAGAGCGAGCTCGCCTGCCTGGCTGCGGCTCATGCCCGGATCGCCGAGCCCAAGCCCGGGCTCCGGCTCGCCAACCTCTTGAAGCTGCAGCACCCGCTCTCGGTCGATCTCTATGTCGAGCAGACCCTGGGGCGTGCCCGGCTGGTCGTGGTGCGGCTCCTGGGCGGGCGTGGCTACTGGAGCTACGGGGTCGAGCAGCTGGTGCTCAATGCCCGGACTAGCGGCAGTGCGCT
>SLRI01000518.1 GCA_007131045.1 Rhodospirillales bacterium | reverse complement strand
TTACTCGATCCACGCCGCCGGTCACCAGTTGCACGTCATCTGACGAGCCGGGCAGCAGGCAGCGTCGTGACGTCGGTGATCGTCGCACACGAACTCTATTTCGGCGCCGCCAAAAGTTCTCGCCCTGATGAGAACCGTCGGCGCTTCGACAGTGTGCTGGCCGAGCTGTCGCCGCTGCCCTTGACGATGGATGACGCATGGGCAGCCGGGCTCATCAGGACACAGTTACAGCGTGCCGGGCTGCCGATTGGCCCTTACGACGTCCTGATTGCCGGGCAGGCGCACGCCCGCGGCCTGACGCTGGTCACCAACAATCGTCGAGAGTTCGCACGGATCGATGGCCTGTCGCTGGATGATTGGCTCGAGTGACGTCCAGTCACCGGGACCTCAAAAGAAACTCTGCGGGTCGATGTCGACCTGGAGGCGGACGGCGTTCGGCAGCTTCACGGCGGCGAGCCAGGCTGCGATCTTGTCGGGCATGCCGGGGTCGGGGGGCGCCTTGATCAGGATGCGCTCGCGGTAGCGGCCGCGCAGCAGGGCCAGGGGGGCCGGGGCGGGTCCGAGGACGTGCCAGCCGTCGTGCGCCGGGGCGGCCTTGACGATGTTGCGCGATTCCCGTTTGACGACGGCGGTTTCCGGGCCGGAGAGGATCAGCGCCGCCAGGCGCCCGTAGGGTGGCATTTCGGCTTGCCGGCGGTCCTCCGCTTCGGCCGCCATGAAGGCGTCGCGGTCGCCTTTGGCCAGCGCCTGCATCACCGGATGGTCGGGGAGGTGGGTCTGGATCAGGACGTGACCGGGCTTGCTCTCGCGACCGGCCCGGCCGGCGAGCTGGTAGAGCAGCTGAAAGGTCCGCTCGGCGGCCCTCGGATCGCCGCCGGCGAGGCCGAAATCGGCATCGACCACGCCCGCCATGGTCAGATCCGGAAAGTGGTGGCCCTTGGCGATCAGCTGGGTACCGATCAGGATGTCGATCCGCCGCTCCAGCATCGCATCCACGAGCGCATCGGCGGCGGCCGCACTGGTGATGCTGTCGCTGGTCATCAACACGGTGCGGGCATCGGGGAAGAGGCTGCGGACCTCCTCCTGGACGCGCTCGACGCCCGGGCCTGCGACCACCAGGCTGTCGAGCGCACCGCAGTCCGGGCAGTGCGGCGCCCTGGGCTGGTTGTAGCCGCAATGGTGGCAGGTGAGCCGGTCGCCGAAGCGATGCGCCACCAGCCAGGCCGCACAATTGGGGCAACGGAAGCGAAAGCCGCAGGCGCGGCAGAGGGTCAAGGGCGCGTAGCCGCGACGGTTGAGGAACAGCATCGCCTGCTCGCCGCGCTCCAGGGTCAGGGCCAGGGCGGTGCGCAGGGTGGGGCCGAGGAAGCTGGTCTTGGCCGGCTTGTCGCGGCGCAGATCGACGAGCCGGATGTGCGGCTTGCTGACAGCAGCGAAGCTGCCCTCCACCCGGATGTGGCGGCGGGCGAGCTCGAGCGTCTCGAGCGACGGGGTGGCGGAACAGGTGACGAGACCCGCCTGTTGCAGCCGGCAGCGCAGCCGGGCCGCCGTGCGCGCGTCGTAGATGACGCCGTCCTCCTGCTTGAAGCTGGTGTCGTGCTCCTCGTCGATGATGACGAGGCCGAGATCAGGGAGCGGCAGGAACAGGGCGGACCGCGCGCCCACCACGACCGGCAGCCGGCCGGCTGCGGCCTGCTTCCAGGTGCGGCGGCGCTGGGCCGAGGTCAGGCCCGAATGCCAGGCGGCGGGCGGCGTGCCGAAACGGTCGGCGAAGCGCTTGAGCCATTGCGCGGAAAGGGCGATCTCGGGCAACAGCACGAGAACCGAGCGGCCTCTTGCGAGGGTCGCGGCAATCGCCTCGATATAGATCTCGGTCTTGCCGGCACCGGGGCGGCCTTCGAGCAGAACCTCGTCCGTGGGGCCAGCGGCCAAGGCCTGGACCAGCGCTCGGGCTGCCGTGCTCTGTGCCGCCGTCAGCCGGCCGGCGTCGGGGACGGCATAGGGGGCAGGCTCGGGCAGTGCCGGCTCGATGGTCCGCGCCGCGAGATGGCCCTTGTCCAGCATCGTCTTGACCACGCCGGCGGAGACCCCGGCGGCACGGGCCAGCGCGGCTGCGGCGCATGGTCCTGCCGCCGATAGCGCGTCCAGCACGGCCCGCTGCTTGGCGGTGGCCTTCTCCGGCGGCGTCGCCAGCTCGATCACGGTCTGCAGCGGCTCGGGCTCGAAGGCGGCGGGTGTGCTCAGCACCAGGCGGAGCACCGCACCCATCGGCGTCACGGTCTCGCGGGCGACGGCCTCGACCAGGCGGCGCAAGGGCTCGACGAGCGGCGGCTGGCCGAGGATGCCGAGCAGCGGCTTGAGTCGCGCCGTGGCCACGGGCACGGCCGATCGGCCCTCCCAGACGACGCCGACGAGGCGCCTCGGGCCGAAGGGCACGACCACATAGCTGCCGAGCGCCGGCGGGCTGGCATCGAACGGCGGGTCGAGGCGGTAGTCGAAGCACATGCCGAACGGCATCGGCAGCAGAACGGCGATGGTGGGCGGGGTCATCGAAGGGCCAAACGCGCTGCCGGTGGTAGCGGGGGTGATCGAAGTGCTAGCATGCCCGCGGCCGTCGGATAACCCGCGCTGGAGTTCCCGCATGCTGGCCTTCGCCGAAGCCGATCTGGAAGTCGCCTATACCGCCTGGTGCGCCTGGCTCGCGCACGAGAAGCGGGCGGCGGCGCGCACCCAACAGGGCTACCGGCGGGACCTGCAGGCGTTCGTGACGTTCCTGGCCGAGCATCAGGGCGGGCCGGTCGGGCTCGCGAGCCTGCGCGAGCTGGCGCCTGCCGGGTTTCGCGGCTGGCTCGCCTGGCGGCTGAAGGAGGACTACGCCAAGAGCTCGACCCAGCGGGCCGTGGCGGCGGTGCGCGGCTTTCTCGATTTTCTCGATGCCCGCTACGCGGTGCACAACCCGGCACTTCGGGCGATGCGCGCGCCACGGGCGAGCCGGCGGCTGCCGCGGCCTCTGGCAGTCGTCGAGGTGAACGAGCTCACCGCCGCGGTCGGGGCGGACGGCGACGGGGCACCATGGCTGGTCGCCCGGGACACGGCGGTGCTCCTGCTGCTCTATGGTGCCGGCTTGCGGATCGGCGAGGCGCTCGGGCTCGACTGCCGCGATCTGCCGGCGTCGGGCGAGACGACGCTTCGGGTGGTCGGCAAGGGAGAGAAGGAACGGCTGGTGCCGCTCTTGCCGGTGATCGACGCTGCCCTTCGGGTCTATGTCGCGGCCTGTCCCTACCCGCTGCCCGCGGACGGGCCTTTGTTTTTGGGGCTGCGCGGCAAGCGGTTGCAGCAGGCGGTGGTGCAAAAGCGGGTGCGCGAGCTGCGGCGGCTGCTCGGCCTGCCCGAGACCGCGACACCGCATGCGCTCCGCCACAGCTTCGCCACCCATCTTCTGGCCGGCGGGGCCGATCTGCGCTCGATCCAGGAGCTCTTGGGCCACAGCAGCCTGAGCACCACGCAGCGCTATACCGGCGTCGATGCCGAAAGCCTCGGCCGGCTCTATGCCGCGGCGCACCCGCGCGCCTGAGCGGGGCTTCAGTGGGCCTCGGCCAGTGCCCGGTCGACCTCGCCAGCGGTGCCGTTAGCGACCCGATAGATGCGGTCGGCGACGTCGAGGAACTCCGGGCGGTGCGAGATGGTCAGGATCGTGGTCTGCCCGGTGAGCGCCTTGATCTCGCGCGCCACGGATTGGGCGGTGGCGGGGTCGAGGGCGCTGGTCACCTCGTCGAGGATCAACAGCTTGGGACGGTGGACCAGGGCGCGGGCGAGCGCGATGCGCTGGCGCTGGCCGCCCGAGAGCCGGCCGCCGCCCTCGCCGACCACGGCCTCGAGCCCGCCGTCGAGACCGCGCACGAATTCCGCGATGCCGGCGAGCTCGAGCGACCACCAGATGGTCGCCTCGTCGATCCCGTCGTCGCCCAGCGTGAGGTTGGCGCGGACACTGTCGTGGAGGAGAAAGACCTCCTGCGGCACGTAGCCGACCAGCCGGCGCCAATGGTCGAGATCGAGTTCGGCGAAGGGCACGCCGTCGATGCTGATCCGGCCCCGGTCCGGCATGTGGAGGCCGAGCAGCATGTCGACGGTCGTCGTCTTGCCGCCACCCGAGAGACCGGTGAGCACGGTGAGCCGGTGCGCCTCGATCTTCAGGCTGAGCCCCGCGAGCACCGGGGTCTGGCCGTGCGCGAAATGGAGGTCGTCGAGCTCGATGACCCGCTCGAACGTGGCCGGGCGTGTGCCGCTCTTGATCTCGGGGTCGGCGCCGATCTCGTCGATCAAATCCCTGGTCGAGATGAACGCGCTCTCCAACGCCATGGCCTTCTGGTAGACCTTCTGCAGCTTGCCGATGGCGTTCACCGAGCGCGAGACCACGAGACCGGCGACGATGATCTCGGCCAGGGGGGCCTCGAAGAAGGTGAACAGGACGTAGAACCCGCCGCCCAGAAAGACCGCCATGACGACGAGCTGCAGGTTGTTCAAAGCCTCGGTGAGCACCACCTCGCGGCGGACGGCGTTGCGCACCTTGTTGATCTTCTTGTCGAGCAGGCTGGCGAACGGGGCCTGGCGGCCCATCGCCCGGATCACCTTGAGATTGTTCAAGGTGTCGTAGAGGAAGATGATCAGCTCGCGGGTGCGAAAGGTCTGTTGCCGGCCGGCCCGCTTGCTCGCCTTGATCAGCCCGTAGAGGCTGACCACGAGGCCGATGCCGAGCACGGCGGCAAAGAGAGCGAGCTGCCAGGAGATGACCACGGCGATCACCGCCATGACCAGCGCCTGGGCGCTCAGGGCGATGAATTCCGCGCTCAGCATGTAGGCGCGGGACGCCCGGGTCGCGTCGTTGCTGATCACCGTGGTGATGCGGCCCATGCGCTGGTTGGCGAAGTAGCGCCAGCGCACCTGCATCAGCTTGGCGACCACCTGACGGCGGAGGTCGGCCGAGACCGCGGCCGAGGTGTAGCCGACGAAGCTCATCGCTCCCATGGTGGTGATCGCCCGGATCAGCAGGGCGACGATCATGATGATGATCAGCGGACCGATGGCAACGGGCAGGCCGACCGTCGTCATGAAGTCGCGCAGCATCAGCTCGGCCGGCGAGGCGGTCTCGGGCGCATTGGTCGCGACCGAGATCACCGGGATCAGGGTGGCGAGGCCGATACCCTCGAAAATGCTGGCGACCAGCAGACAGAGGATGACCGCCAGGGCGCGGCCGCGGCCGGTCGAGAAGAAGATCGTGAAGACTTCCCGCATCGGGCTCCTTGGTGGCCGGTCGGCTAGGAGGCAGGGCAATCCGCCTGCTCGCCCTGCCTC
>SLRI01000377.1 GCA_007131045.1 Rhodospirillales bacterium | reverse complement strand
TCTCGCCTCCCGTCGTCGAGCGCCTCGGCGTCTTATCGTGGTTGCAGGACAGTTCTAAGGCAGAAAGGCCCGGTTGGGCAAATGCCGGGCACCCGCCTCCGGCTCTCGTTGGCTGGTGGCGGCCGGACGGCTTGACGTCGGCTTTGGCCGGCGGTTGAAGGGGGGTTCGCCCCCGATGCTCCACCACCTGCCCCGGATAGGCCCATGACCAGCACCACGCCCGATCTGATCCTCGAGGGTGGTCGCATCTGGTGCGGTCTCGGGACGGCGCCGGTCGAGGCCCTGGCGGTTGCGGGTGGCAGGGTGCTGGCCACCGGCAGTGCGGCCGAGATCGGCGGGCTCAGGGGGCGCGGGACGAGGCGGATCGATCTGGCCGGCCGCCTGGCGGTGCCGGGGCTCAATGACGCGCACATGCATCTTCTGCCCTACGGGCTCGCCATGGCGGAGGTCGATCTCCGGCCGAAGACGGCGCCGACGCTCGACCGGCTGCTCGACGCCCTGCGCGAGCGGGCGGCCCGGACCCCGCCCGGCGACTGGGTGATCGGCCGCGGCTACGACCAGTTCGAACTGGACGTGAAGCGGCATCCGCTGCGGGAGGAGCTGGATGCCGCCTGCCCCGCCCATCCGGTCTATATCGTTCGCACGGACGGGCATCTCGCGGTCGCCAATTCGCTGGCCCTGGAGCGGGCCGGGATCGACGAGGCGACCGCCGCCCCGGAGGGTGGGCTGATCGAGCGGCGGGACGGCCGGCTCACCGGGCTGCTCGCCGAGACCGCGCGCGAGCTGATCCTGGCGGTGATGCCGCGGGCGGCGGTTGCCGAGCTGGTCGATGCGATCGAGCGTGGCGGGCGCGATCTGCTGCGCCACGGCATCACCTCCTGCATGGAGGCGGCGGTCGGGATGCGGGACGGCTGGGCCGAGATGGAAGCCTATCAGGAGGCGCACCGGACGGGACGGCTGCCGGTGCGCACCTATGCGACGCTGATGGGAGACAAGGCCAGGAGCATCCTGCCCGAGGCCCGGGAGCGGGGGCTGGTGACCGGCGCGGGTGACGCCATGCTGCGGATCGGTGGGGTCAAGATCTTCACTGACGGCAGCGTGGGTGGCCGGACGGCGGCGATGACCAGGCCCTATCTCGGCGGGGCGGCCGACGATCGCGGGATCCTCTGCATTCCCGACGACCGCGAGGTGGCGGCGATGGTCTTGGACGCGCATCGGGCGGGCTATCAGTTGGCCGTGCACGCCATCGGCGATGCGGCGATCGAGCAGGTTATCCGGGCCTACGAGGCGGCGCTGGCCGACACGCCGGCGCCGGGCCGGCGGCATCGGATCGAACACTGCGGCTGGCTCCGGCCGGACCAGATGGACCGGCTGGTGCGCCACCACATCCTGCCGGCGCCGCAGCCGTCGTTCATCTACACGTTCGGCGATCTCTATCTGACGCTCGCGGAGGCGGCGCGGGTCGATGCCTGCTACCCGATGCGGCGCTGGATGGATCTCGGGCTGCATCCCTCGGCCTCGACCGATTGCCCGGTGACCGAGGTGGCCCCTCTGCCCAACCTCTTCACCATGGTGACCCGAAAGACCAACCGCGGCACGGTGATCGGGCCGGAGCAGCGGCTGAGCCTCGACGAGGCGCTGCACGCCTATACGTGGTGCTCGGCCTATGCCGCCCGCGAAGAGGGTGCCAAGGGCCGGCTCGCCCAGGGCCAGCTCGCCGACATCGCCGTCTTCGACCAGGATCTCTTCACGCTGCCGCCAGAGGCGTGGCTGGAGGCGCGCTGCGATCTCACGATTCTCGATGGCGAGGTGGTCTTCGATCGGGAGAACGCCGCATGACCGCCACCACCGTCATCCGCAATGCCGCCTGGATCGTCGGCTGGGACGAGGCTGCGGCGCGCCATGTCTATCTCGAGGACGGCGACGTGGCGTTCGCCGGTGACCGGCTCGTCCAGGTCGGCGGGGCTTATGCGGGCGAGGTCGATGTCGAGATCGACGGCCGGGATCGGCTGGTTTGTCCCGGGCTCGTCGACATTCATTCGCACCCGATGTCCGAGCCCTTGAACAAGGGGTTCCTGGACGAGCTCGGCAGTCCCGGGCTCTACATGAGCTCGCTCTACGAGTTCATGCCGCTGTTCGGCCCTGATGCCGAGGGGGTGCGCGCCTGCATGGAGGTGGCGCTGGCCGAGCTCCTGCAGTCCGGGGTGACGACGCTGGTCGACCTCGCCGTGCCCTTCGACGGCTGGCTGGACATCCTGGGTGCTTCCGGGCTCAGGGCGGTGGCAGCACCCATGTACCGCTCGGCCCGATGGTTCACGACCAACGGGCATGTCACCGAGTATGCCTGGGACGAGGCGGCCGGGATGCTGGCGATGGAGGAGGCGCTCGGGCTGGTCGACCGGGCGGCGCAGCATCCCTCGGGCCGGCTCTCGGGCATGGTGGCGCCGGCGCAGATCGACACCTGCACGGCCGATCTGATCCAGGCGAGCCATGCGGCGGCTGCGGACCGGGGTGTGCCGTTGCAGATCCACGCGGCGCAATCGGTGGTCGAGTTTCAGGAGATCACCCGGCGGCACGGCAAGACGCCGATCGAGTGGCTGCATTCCTTGGGCGTGCTCGGGCCGAACACCATCATCGGCCATGCCATCTTCCTCAACGACCATCCCTGGCTGCACTGGCCGCAGGCCCGCGACTTCGAGATCCTGGCCGAGACCGGGACGGCGGTGGCGCATTGCCCGACCGTCTTTCAGCGGCGCGGCATCGCCTTGAACAGCTTCGGGCGGTATGTGCGGGCCGGCATTCCGGTCGGCATCGGCACCGACACCTACCCGCACAACATGCTGGAGGAGCTGCGCCACGCGCTGATCAACTCACGGCTGGTGAGCGGCGATCCGTTCGATCTCAGGACGCATCACGCATTCGATGCGGCGACGGTGGTGGGGGCGCGGATCCTCGGGTTCGACGACATCGGCCGGCTGGAAGCCGGGGCCAAGGCCGATCTCTTGCTCGTCGATCTCCGGCATCCGGCGATGCGGCCGGTGCGCGATCCGCTGCGCTCGCTGATCTATGTGGCGGGCGAGCGGCCGGTGCGCGAGGTTTTCGTCGACGGCAGGCAGGTGGTGGCCGACGGCCGCACGCTGGCGTTCGACCTGGACGCTGCGCTGGATCGCCTCGAGGCGGCGCAGCGCCGGGCCGAAGCGGCCTTCACAGCCAAGGACTACGCCGGCCGCCGCCACGACGAGGCCTCCCCCTTCGCCTATCCCCGCGCCAACCGCGAAAAGTAACGGAGGGGCGCGGGGAGGCGCTGCCTCCCCGCATTTCTTTATTCTTCCACCTCGATAACGAGCCCGTCATAGGCCGGCTCGATCCCCGGCGGCAGCTTTTCTTTCCAGGCCCGGTAGTCGACTTCGTGGTTCATGTGGGTGAGGTAGGCGAGCCGTGGCCGGACGTGATCGATCCAGCCCAGGGTCTTGACCAGGTGGGAATGGCTTGGGTGGGGGTCGTCGCGGAGCGCGTCGACGATCCAGACGTCGATGCCGCGGAGGGCTTCGAGGTAGGGCGGGTCGAGGTCGTCGGCGTCGGTGGAATAGGCGAAGTTGCCGATGCGAAAGCCCCAGACGTGGCTGCGGCCGTGGCCGTGGCGGAGCGGCAGGAACTCGACGGCGCCGATGGTGAAGGGACGGCTGCCGTCGAAGGAATGCGGCTCGAGGTCGGGGCGCCAGAAGCCGCCGATGCCGTCCTGCCCCCCGGCGAAGGCATAAGGAAAGCGCTCCTTGATGCGGGCCAGGACGTCCTGGTGGGCATAGGCCGGCAGCCGGCGGCCGACGATGTTGTTGATCGAGCGGAGGTCGTCGAGGCCGTGCAGGTGGTCGGCGTGGGCGTGGGTGAAGACGACGGCGTCGAGCTGGTCGATCTCGGCGCGCAGGCACTGTTCGCGCAGGTCGGGACCGGTATCGAAGAGGATCTTCTGGCCCCGGGCCTCGAGCAGGATCGAGCAGCGCAGGCGCTTGTTCTTCGGGTCGGCGGAGCGGCAGACGGCGCAGCGGCAGCCGATCACCGGAACGCCGGCCGAGGTGCCGCAACCGAGGACGGTGATCTTCATGCGGGCGGGACGGCCTTTGCGAAGAGCGCGAAGAAGTTGGCGGTGGTGATTCGCGCCACCGCTTCGGTGTCGGTCTGCCAGAGCTCGGCCAGGGTCTGGGCGACGAACGGGATGTAGGCCGGCTCGTTGCGTTTGCCACGGTAGGCCTGGGGAGCGAGGTAGGGGGCGTCGGTTTCCAGCAGGATGCGGTCCTTCGGCAGCTCGCGGACGGTGGCGCGGAGCTCGTCCGAGCGCTTGAAGGTGAGGATGCCGCCGAGGCCGAGGTGGAGGCCGAGCTCGACCCCCTTCCAGCCGAGCTCGGGCGAGGTGCTATAGCAGTGGATGACGCCGCAAAGCGGCCCCTGGCCTGCCGCCTCCTCGAGGATGGCGGCCGTGTCGGCATCCGCGTCGCGGGTGTGGACGATGAAGGGGAGGTTCGCCTGCCGCGCGGCTGCGAGCTGGACCCGGAAGCTCTGGGCCTGGGTGTCGCGCGGGCTCTTGTCGTAGAAATAGTCGAGGCCGCATTCGCCGATGGCGACGACCTTCGGATGCTCGGCGTTGGCGATGAAGGGGGCGGGGTCGAGGCAGCCCGCTTCTTCGGCTGCCTGGTGCGGGTGGACGCCGGTTGCGACCCAGACGTCGGGGAAGCGGCAGGCCAGTGCGAGGACGCGCTCGAAGGTCGAGAGGCGGGTGGCGATGGTGAGGATGGTGCGGACCCCTGCCGCAGCGGCGCGGACGACCACGTCGTCCACCTCGGCTTCGAGGCCCGGGTAGTCGAGGTGGCAATGACTGTCGACGAAGGTGGGATTGTCAGCCATCGGCGGTCTCCTCGACCAGGCGGGGGAAGACGCCTTCGGGCTTGGGCAGCGGTGTGCCGGGGGTCAGGCGGTCGCCGATGGCGGCGAAGCTGCGCCGGTCCTCGGGGACGGCCAGCTGGTCGAGGATGCGGGCCGAGGTGTCCGGCATGAAGGGCTGGGTCAGGATGGCCACCCGGCGGATGGTTTCGGCCAGCGTCCAGAGGACGGTCGCCATGCGCGCGGGGTCGGTCTTGCGCAAGGCCCAGGGGGCGGCGGTGTCGACGTAGCGATTGGATTCCCCGATCACCTGCCAGATCGCCTCGAGCGCGGCGTGGGTGGCTTGGCGCTCCATCAGCTTGCGGCAGGTGGCGAGCGTGTTCTCGGCCTTGGCCAGGAGTGCTTCGTCGGCGGG